>JAKFCR010000133.1:0-5512 GCA_036676545.1 Aeromicrobium sp.
TCGGTGATCACGAAGCATCGACCGCCGTTCGCCCCTGTGGGAAAGCTGGTGTCGATGCCCGGCTTGACCGTCGCTGTTGGCTTGACCGGAATCCACTTCTTCTCGTCAGCCAGGTCGATCTTGACGGTGTTGGAGGCTATGCCGATCGTGTCGACATCGCCTCCGTTGACCCCTTGGTCACACTCGTTGAGGCATTGGTTGTCAGTGGCAACCGCGCGCACATAGATGGTGTTGAGCAGGTCGTGGTCGGCGGCGAGGTTGGCTTTGGCCAGCTCGAACGCCAACGCATCGTCGAACGACAGGCCCTGTGAGTCGGCATCGGTGCCAGGCAGCTTTGCGTCACGCCACTTGTACGGGTTGACCTTGGTAGTGCGACCTTTGTCCTTCGCGACGAAGAACACTCCCGGCGGGTGAAGCGTCGTGGTGTTGGCGCTGATCGGGAAGATGCTGAACTGATAGCTGATCTTGGTGATCTGATTGGAGGCGGTCGCCTCCAGCGTGACGGGCAGGTCACTGCGTAGGTTGACGGTCTGAGTCACTGTCGGGTCGTCGGCGATCGGCTGGTCGGAGTAGCCCGTGACTCCGCCGACGTCAGGAATGCCGTCGACAACCCCCGAGATCGCGTCAGCAACACTGTCGAGCGATCCGAGGCTGGCCTTGAGGGTGAGCGATCCCTTGGTCACGTTGACCGTGTCCTGCGGCAGCGGCCCGGGCGATCGACACTCTTCCCTCTTGTCGGTCCCCGACCACGGATCCGGGTTGGGCATGTTCCTGCGGCAGAACGTACCGCTGGCTGCCTGGCCGGCTTGCGAGCCGTTGAATGACCACACGCGCACGTCAAGCTGGTTCCACTTCGTCGCCGACATGTAGGCGGTCACCGAGTTGATCGACGCGTTCGGCAGGAAGTTGCCCTGTCCAGCCGGGTAGCGCTGCCACTCGCCCCCGTCGACTGAGACGTACGCGTAGGCGCGGTCGACGGGTTTGTCGGTCATCAAGAGGCCGTTGACGATCTTGGCGTCACCGGTCCAGCCGAGCGACGAGCAGTCGTCGGGGATCGTGATCGAGACCGGGATGGCCGCGGTCAACCCCAACTTCTTCGAGTAGGCCATGAGGGACGTCTTGCCGATCGGCAGGCCCGACGTGGTGAACGGCTTGCCCTTCTCCAGCGTGGCGATCTGCAGGTAGCCCGCCTTGTACGGAGTGTTCGCGAACAGTGCGACCTCACCGTCGCCGGTCGAGTCCTTCAGGGTCACCGTGACAGCGCAGTCCTTGACCGTCGCAGTAATCCCAGTATGGTCGGCGAGAGTGTCTGGCGGCTTGTTCTTCAGCTTCTTGGCCGCGTCGGCTGCCGACGGGAACTTGTACCCGACGACCGTCCCCGGCGCGTACGGCAGCGACACGGTCTTGCTGGTCGGCGCGGGGTTCAGATTCTTGGTCGAGATGCCGAGTCGAGAGGCGAGCTGCTTCGGGGTTTCACCTGCAGACGGCGAGACCGTATCTCGCTTGAGCCGGTCGCCGCTTGGCTTCCCCACGCCGTCGACAAAAAGGGTGGGCGGCTTCTCGTACAGATCCTCAGTGCGATCGAGCGCCGGTACGACGAACGGCGCCGCAACTGAGACCTTGCCGTCTGCGGTGATCAGTCGGGCAGTGAGGACGTGCTGCCCAGCGGTGGTGGGCACGTAGTCGAACTCAGTCGACTCGACGTCAAAGTCAGGCGCATCCTTGGGCTTGTCTTCCTTGGCGGGCGACCAGCTCAGGTAGGGACGGCCGTCATCCCAGACCTCGAACTTCTTCACTGCCACCCCGGTCGGCGCCTGGATCTGGAAGGTGACTTTCTCCGCACGCCGTACGAGCGGCGAGTCAACTGGGGTGAGGCTCGACGGGAAGTCGACCGGTAGCGCCTTTGAGGTATCGGTGATCGACTTGTCCGGGAGGAATTTGTTCTTGGCCGTGATCCCGACCGCGATGACCAGTGCGAGAGCCACGACGACTGAGATGACCGCTACCACTGGGCTCGCCAGGAACCCGCCTCGCTTCGGCGCGACGCCAGTCATCCCAACTCCTGTCGTCGGTCCCTGAGCCACAGGCTAGGGAGGGACTAGCGTTCTCAGTAGTAGGGAAATCCCCCGATTCGTGCCCCGGACAATCGCTGAACCGCCACGGCATACCGTGCAGGTATGACCGAGGGATTCAGACCGATAGAGGACGGGGTCGCGACCGACCTGCGCGGCGAGATGACGTACGCGAGCTATCTGCAGCTCCCGACCCTGCTCTCCGCACAGCAACCCGTCTCCGACCACCACGACGAGATGCTGTTCGTCATCCAGCACCAAGTCACCGAGCTGTGGCTCAAACAGCTGATCCATGAGCTGCGTTCGGCAATCTCACTGATCGCCGCCGACGACCTGCCTCCGGCACTCAAGCGGCTCGCGCGGGTCAAGGCGATCCAGCGCCAGATGTTCGAGCAGTGGGCCGTGCTCGAGACGCTGACTCCCATCGAGTACGCGCAGTTTCGCGACAAGCTCGGCAAGGCGTCGGGCTTCCAGTCACCGCAGTACCGGACTGTCGAGTTCCTCCTCGGCAACAAGAACCCGCAGATGATCAACGTCTTCGCGCACGACGAGTCGTTGCGCTCAGCCCTTCAAGCCGATCTCGAGGCACCCAGCCTGTACGACGAGTTCCTACGCTTCCTCGCACGGCGTGGACATGCCGTACCGAAACACGTACTGGAGCGAGACGTGACCCAGCCGTACGTCGCCGATCCCGGCGTGATCGAGGTGCTGCGACGCATCTACGACTCCCCCGACACCTACTGGGACGCGTACGAGATGAGTGAGGAGCTCGTCGATGTCGAAGGCAGCTTCCAGCTGTGGCGGTTCCGGCATCTCAAGACCGTCGAGCGGATCATCGGCTTCAAGCGAGGAACCGGCGGCTCATCCGGGGTGAACTTCCTACAGAAGGCTCTCGAGCTCACCTTCTTCCCCGAGCTTTTGGATGTGCGAACCCACATCGGCGCCCCTTAGGGCGTGTCTGCCTCGGTCCAGCCAACGTTCTCCCGGACAACCCGCGCCGGAATGCCAGCCACCGCTGCGTAGTCGGCGATTTTCTGCCCACGGACCATGCTGAGCTGGGCGACCACAACGCCGTCGCCGACGTCAGAATGTCCGGTGATCACCGCGTCCCGACCCAGCCACACGTGACTCCCGATGCGGATGTGCGCTCCAAACGGGTTGATGCGCTCCCCCGTGGCGCGGTCCTCGAGGCGATGCATGTCGTCGGTGGCGACGTAGACATTGGCCGCCCACAACTGGTCTGATCCGGCCACGATGCTGCCGCCATTGCGCGCGTCAATGACGGCGCAACGAGTCGCAGTGACGGGTCCGTGAAGCACCACGGTTGATTCCGCGCCGCAATAAACCTCTCCCGCCGTCAGCTTCACGTTCTGATCGATGAAGACAATGGCATCGTCCCCTCCGATCAAGAGGGATCTGAACAAGTGCATCTCTGAGCCGACGGCGATCAGCACATTGCGAACGGGAATCATCGTGAGTGTCTCGATGATCTCGCTGGCGAGGTCGGCTCCCTCCGAGAAGTAGAGCACGTTGCCGTCCTCATGCCACCACTCGGGAAGCGGGTCTGTCACCGCTCGCCATTCGGTGGCGTCGAGCGACTCCGCTTCGACGCCAGCCGCACGGAGACGACCGCGGTGTTCAGCGGTCATCAACTCGCCACGGGTCATATTCACCGCCGCATCATCGCAGATGCCAGCTCCCGGGAACGGCGAAAGCCCCGAACCTCGCGGTCCGGGGCCTTCGTCGAGTTGCTGAGCTGCTAGAAGCCCATACCGCCCATGTCGCCCATGTCGGGGGCGCCGCCACCGGCCGCAGCAGGCTCCGGCTTGTCGGCGACAACTGCCTCTGTGGTGAGGAACAGTGCGGCGATCGAGGCTGCGTTCTGCAGCGCCGAACGCGTGACCTTGGCGGGATCGATGATGCCGGCCTTGATCATGTCGACGTACTCACCAGTGGCCGCGTTGAGTCCGTGGCCCTGCTTGAGTCCGGCAACCTTCTCGGCGACAACTCCACCTTCGAGACCGGCGTTGATCGCGATCTGCTTGAGCGGAGCCGAAGCGGCGACACGCACGATGTTGGCGCCAGTCGCTTCGTCACCCTCGAGGGTGAGCTTCTCGAACACAGCGGCAGTTGCCTGTACGAGTGCGACGCCACCACCGGCGACGATGCCCTCTTCGACAGCAGCCTTCGCGTTGCGAACAGCGTCCTCAATGCGGTGCTTGCGCTCCTTGAGCTCGACCTCAGTTGCCGCGCCAACCTTGATGACGGCGACGCCGCCGGCCAGCTTGGCGAGACGCTCCTGGAGCTTCTCCTTGTCGTAGTCAGAGTCGCTGTTCTCGATCTCGGACTTGATCTGGGCAACGCGGCCCTGGATCTGCTCCTCGGAACCGGCGCCTTCGACGATCGTGGTCTCGTCCTTGGTCGTGACGACCTTGCGAGCCGTGCCGAGCAGCGTCAGGTCGGCGGTCTCGAGCTTGAGTCCGACTTCCTCGCTGATGACCTCTCCACCCGTGAGGATGGCGATGTCGGCCAGCATGGCCTTGCGACGGTCGCCGAAGCCGGGAGCCTTGATGGCAACCGACTTGAACGTGCCACGCATCTTGTTGACGATCAGCGTCGCGAGAGCCTCGCCCTCGACGTCCTCGGCGATGATGACGAGGGGCTTGCCCGACGCCATGACCTTCTCGAGGATCGGGACCATGTCCTTGACCGTGCTGATCTTGCCGTTGTAGATGAGGACGTACGGGTCCTCGAGCACAGTCTCCATACGCTCGGGGTCCGTCACGAAGTAGCCCGACAGGTGACCCTTGTCGAAGCGCATGCCCTCGGTCAGCTCCAGGTCGATGCCAAACGTGTTGGACTCCTCGACCGTGATGACGCCTTCCTTGCCGACCTTGTCCATGGCCTCGGCGATGATCTCGCCGACCGTGGTGTCAGCAGCGGAGATCGAGGCAGTAGCAGCGATCTGCTCCTTGGTCTCGACGTCCTTGGCCATACCGAGCAGCTGGGCGCTGATGGCTTCAACAGCAGCCTCGATGCCCTTCTTGAGGCCCATCGGGTTGGCGCCGGCCGCAACGTTGCGCAGACCTTCGCGTACGAGTGCCTGGGCGAGAACGGTAGCGGTGGTGGTGCCGTCGCCTGCGACGTCGTCAGTCTTCTTGGCGACTTCCTTGACGAGCTCGGCGCCGATCTTCTCGAACGGGTCCTCCAGCTCGATCTCCTTGGCGATGCTGACACCGTCATTGGTGATCGTGGGGGCTCCCCACTTCTTCTCCAGGACGACGTTGCGTCCCTTGGGGCCGAGGGTGACCTTGACTGCGTCAGCGAGCTGGTTCATACCGCGCTCGAGGCCGCGACGGGCTTCCTCGTTGAAAGCAATGGTTTTTGCCATGTGTACGTTTCTCCGAATGGTTGTCCACGTGGGGGTCAGGCGATGCCCG
>JAKFCR010000134.1:0-12157 GCA_036676545.1 Aeromicrobium sp.
CGTACGGACGAGGTCCATACGTCTGCGCGCGTGCCGGTGGTCATACGAGCAGCCTAGGCTGGTCCCATGGCAGCCGACGACATCGAGACCGTTGAGATCACCGGAGACATGATCCGTCTCGGCCAGTTCCTCAAGTTTGCCAACTTCGCAGAGTCCGGCGCTCAGGCCGGCGCGATGATCCAGGGCGGCGACGTGAAGGTCAACGGTGAGATCGAGACGCGTCGTGGCCGGCAGCTCGGCAAGGGCATGCTCATCGAGGTTCAGCTGCCCGGCACGACGCTCGCCGCGCGTGTCGGATGACCCGGTGACAGATCGCGCCATCGAGATCGTCGCCGATCGCGATCGACCCGGAGCGTTCATCCTGCGGATCGACGGCACCGACCAGTCGTATGTCGACCTCGACGATCCGTTGCGGCTGGAGTTCGACTACGTCCAGCGCATCGTCGACGTGATCGATGCGCACGGTGTGCCGGGCTCGCCGTTGAGATTCGTACACATCGGCGGGGCCGGAATGTCTGTGCCTCGCTACGTTGCCAGCACTCGTCCAACATCGGCGCAGATCGTCCTCGAGCCGAACGAGCAAGTCACCGCCCTCGTACGCGAGCAGCTTCCACTCCCGAGGAACAGCGGGATCAAGGTGCGGCCGGTCGACGGACGTGCAGGCTTGGCCGCCATGCGTCCGGACTTCGCGGACATCATCGTGCTTGATGCGTTCGACGGTGCGCGCATACCAGCCGACCTCGTCACGACCGAATTCTTCGAGCAGGCGTCGAACGTGCTGACCGACGGGGGATTGCTGCTGCTGAACCTCGCGGACCGAGCACCGTTCGCGTACGCGCGCCGAGTGATCGCCGGTGTGTGCGCACACTTCCCGAACGTCATGATCAGTGCTGAGCCAGCAACGCTCAAGGGGCGCCGTTTCGGCAACCTGCTGGTGGTCGGATCTCGTGGTCCGATCCCGTGGGAGTCCCTGGCTCGTCGGGCCGCCAGCTCACCGTTGCCGTACCGGGTGGTGCCCTACCGCGAGGTGGTCGACCGGTTTGCCGGGCAGTCGCCGTTCACTGACTCCGACACCGAGCAGTCACCGCCCCCGCCTGGCGGCGCGGCGTTCTTCAGCTGACCGACGGATCGAGCCGAGACGTCCACTCGGAGATGTTGGGAGTGTCGAACGCCGCTGCATCGCCCATCCCGTTGGTCTCCCACATCACGACGAGCAGGTCGCGACCCTGGGTCTTGCCCAGGAAGTGGCGGGTGACCCGACAGGACGTGATCGAGGTGCGGTCGATGCGAAGCTCCCGTGCCGGCATGAGCTGCACGAACGCGACCTCTGCTTCGGTGAGCAGCAATGTACCGAGACCACGAACTTGAGCCTTGCCCTCAGACGCCTGGCCGAAGAAGTTTGCCTGGCTGGACAGCTCGGCCGTGCCCACCGCTTCGACCCGAGCGCGGTATGCCTTCCGCATACCGCGCAGTCGGAGCACTCCGACAATCACGAGGATCGCGAAGATTCCGACGACGGTCGCGAGGACGAGACCGATGATTCCGAGCGCGTTCATGATCAGGCTTCGAGCGCCTCGACCAGCGAGTCGATCGCGTGGTCGATCTCTTCGCGGGTGATGACGAGTGGGGGAGCGATGCGCAGGGTGCGTTCGTGGGTCTCCTTGCAGAGCACGCCGCGATCACGAAGCGCCATCGACACCTCGCGACCTGTTTTGGCGGCGGGGTCGATGTCGACGCCAGCCCAGAGGCCACGGCCGCGCACGGCGCTGATGCCGTGGCCGATCAGGTCATCCAGTCGGCTGTGCAGGTGCTTGCCGAGCTCCTCGGAACGTTCCTGGAACTCACCGGTGCGCAGGAGCCCGACGACTGCGCGGCCGACGGCACACGCGACGGGGTAGCCGCCGAACGTCGACCCGTGCTGGCCCGGCTTGAGCACGCCTAGGACGTCCGCGCGGCCGACGACCGCGGAGACGGGGATGATGCCGCCGCCCAGCGCCTTGCCCAGCGTGTAGAGATCGGCTCTCACGTTGTCGTGGTCGAGCGCGAAGAGCTTGCCGGTACGAGCGAGACCGGACTGGATCTCGTCGGCAACGAGCAGCACGTTGTTGTCGGTGCACATCTTCCGCACCTCGGCGAAGAAGCCGTCGGGCGGGACGATCACGCCTGACTCGCCCTGGATGGACTCCATGAGGACGGCCGCCGTGTTGGGACCGATGGCGTCGCGAATTGCCTGAGCATCGCCGTACGGCACCGTGATGAAGCCAGGGGTGAACGGACCGTAGTTGTCGTGCGCGGCGGGATCGTCCGAGAACGACACGATCGTCGTCGTACGGCCGTGGAAGTTGCCAGCCGCGACAATGATCTCGGCACTGTCGAATGCAACGCCCTTGACCTCGTATGCCCACTTGCGCGCGACCTTGATCGCGGACTCGACGGCTTCTGCGCCGGTGTTCATGGTCAGCACCATCTCGGTACCGGTGAGCTCGGCGAGCTCCTGGCAGAACGCGCCGAACTGGTCGTTGTGGAACGCCCGAGAGGTCAGCGTCAGGCGGTCGAGCTGCTCGCGGGCGGCCTCGATGAGTGCGGGGTGGCGGTGGCCGAAGTTGAGTGCCGAGTAGCCCGACAGGAAGTCGAGATAGCGATTGCCCTCGACATCTGTGACCCAGGCGCCTTCAGCTTCGGCGATGACCACGGGGAGCGGGTGATAGTTGTGGGCGCCCCACGCCTCATCGAGCTTGATGAAGGATGCGGTGTCGTGTTCGGTTGATGCCATGAGGCCACGGTACATACAGCCGAGGCCATGATTCAGTCGGGTTGCGCCCAGATATCCTGAGCCGGTGCCCGGACCAGTTTCCTTCGACTCGATGCGTCCGGCCGCCGGTTCCGTGCGACTCGTCAGGTCGCTTGCGATCGCGCTCCTGTGCACGGCAACCGCTGCGTTCGCGCACCTTTCAGCGGGTGGCATTGTTCCCGGATCTGCCGTCGCGACGGTGTTCGTCGGTGCGACTGCCGTGTCGTGGTTGCTGTCGTCGCGTCGAGTGACCGCTGGGCAGATGGTCGGCCTTCTCGTGCTCTGCCAGATCTGCGTGCACCTCGGATGCTCGATGGGCTCGATGAACATGTCGACCCTGATGGTGCTGACCCACCTCGCCGCCACCACCGTGAGCGCGGTGGTGCTGGCCCGTGGTGAGGCTTTCGTGTGGCGAGTTGCCGAGCGCCTCGGTCTGAGGCTCCGACCGCACCTCCTTCGTTTTGTGCCGGTGCCGTCGCGGGTAGAGCTCGTTCCCGTCACGGTCGCGCGATCGCGGCACGACGTACGACTCGCACACTCACGTGTTCTGAGAGGTCCGCCGTACGGGTGCAGCTGACCCGTACGACTCAATCTCTCCAAGAAAGAACACACATGAACAGAACTCCCGCGCGGCTCTGCGCTGCGCTCATCACGATTGCTTTGGTCGGCTTGGCCGGCGCTGCCTCTGCCCACGTCTCGGTCTCGTCGACCGACGCTGCCCAGGGCGGATTCGGCAAGGCAGTCTTCCGGGTGCCGACCGAGTCGGACACGGCCTCGACGACCAAGTTGGTCGTCACGCTGCCTGACACGGCACCTTTCGCCTTCGTCACGGCACAGGCCAAGCCCGGCTGGAAGGCCGAGGTCATCAAGGAAAAGCTGGACGAGCCGATCAAGGTCGGCGACTTCGATCTGACCGAGGTCGCACGCAGGGTGACCTGGACGGCGACCGGTGACGGCATCGCTCCGTCGCAGTTCGACGAGTTCGCCATCTCCGGCGGCCCGTTCCCGGTCGACGAGGCGATCCGCTTCACGGCAGCGCAGACCTACAGCGACGGCACGGTCGTTCGGTGGGATGACGACGCAGCTGGCGAGAAGGAGCCGGAGCACCCGGCTCCGATCCTCACGCTCGCCGCGCCGGTGGATGACGTCGACACGAAGGTAGCCGAGGTCGACGACACCGATGCGTCGGCGCGTTGGCTCGGTGGCGGCGCTCTGGCAGTCGCCGCGGCGACGCTGCTTGTCGTTCTGCGAGAGAATCGACGTCGTGCGTAACGTCGTTCTTCGCGTGAGCCTGCTGGCTCTGCTCTGCCTTGCCCTCGGGGCGGGACCGGCGTCGGCGCACGCGTCGCTCGTCGGCTCCGACCCCGCGGACGGGGCTTCCATCGCGTCTGCACCACGATCAATCACGCTCACGTTCAACGAGAACATCGGCAACCCCGCGTTCGTGGCGGTTCGGGCCCCGGACGGGACGAAGGTCGCGGTTTCAGACGTGTCTGCCGTCGACACGACGGTCACGGCGATCGTCTCGCAGAGCAATCAGAGGGGTCGCTACACCGCGACGTACCGGGTCGTCTCGGCTGACGGGCATCCTGTCGAAGGCACAATTCAGTGGACCACCACGACAGGCCAGACCGTGAAGCAAGTCGACCCGCCCAAGGAAAAGAGTTTTGTGCACCGCCATCGCTCGCACTTCTTCTGGGGCATTCTCGCCGCCGCTGTCGCAATCGCGCTGCTCCTTGCCCCACTGAGGGGGCGAGATGACAAGAGCGACGCGTGACGTGGCGATTGCGTTCCTGCTAAGCGCGTTCGTGATGGTCCTGGTCCTCGAGGCCGGGGGAGGAGCACCCAAACCGGCCGTCGGCGACATTCCGAGCCCAGGTGAGTTCGTCGGATGGGCCGTGCCCTTTGCGAAGCTCCTGACCGACATCAGCGCCGTGATGGTCATCGGTTTCCTGCTGGTCGCCGTGTTCCTGCTCCCGTCGTCTGAAGACGAGGTACAGGGGTTGTCAGTCCAGGCCGTGCGTCGTGCGTCGTGGTGGGCTGCGGTGTGGTCCGCAGCCACGATCGCCCTGTTCTTCCTCAACGTCTCGGATATTTTCGCCAAGCCGCTCACGGACCTTTCGAGTCCGTTTCTCACGGGCTACGCGGACACGTCAGCCGGTCGCGCCGTGCTCCTACAGGCACTGGGAGCCGGTGTTGTCGCCATCGCCGCTCGCTGGACGCTCGGCACCAAGGCTCTCGCTGGAATCCTCGGCCTCGCGCTTGCAACGCTGGCGCCGATCACCCTGACCGGCCACGCCGCATCGTCTGGCTCGCACGATCTCGCCACCACGAGTCTGCTCCTGCATGTCGTCGGTGTGACGCTGTGGGTCGGTGGTCTGGTGTCCCTGGGGTGGGTGGCCCTTCGCGGCAGCAAACGCCTCGTACCAGCCATCGAGCGGTTCTCCGCTCTGGCCGTGTGGGCGTTCGTCATCGTGGGCGTGTCAGGAGTCGTCAACGCCTCCGTACGCCTCGGATCGTTCGGGGAGGTGTTCGGCTCAACCTACGGACGGCTCGTGCTGTTCAAGGTCGCCGCACTCGTTGCGCTCGGAGTCTTCGGCTACGCCCAACGCTGCCGGATCGTCGCGCAAGGTGCCGGGTTCATACGCCTTGCGCTCACTGAGCTGTTCATCATGGCGGCGACGATCGGTCTTGCCGTCGCCCTCACCCGTACGCCGCCGCCCGTCGGCGAGGACGTGCTCAAGACTCCGCTGGAGGAGTTGCTCGGTGGTCCGCTGCCAGCTGCGCCGACCGTCCTGCGACTGCTGTGGGGCTGGACCGGCAACGGAGTTGGGCTCGCGATCGTCGGACTCGGGACCGCGCTCTACCTCAGCGGTGTGTGGACGCTCCGCAAGCGCGGCGACGCCTGGCCACTGAGTCGTACGATCTCGTGGCTCGCCGGCATGGTGATCATCGCGTGGGCGACGTTCGGTGGCCTGGGCGCCTACTCGCACGTCCTGTTCAGCGCGCACATGGCGTCGCACATGATGCTGTCGATGGTCGCGCCGATCTTCCTCGTGCTTGGCGCGCCGATGACGCTCGCTCTTCGTACGCTCCCTGGACCACGCCAGCCTGGCGAGGTCTCGCCGCGGGCGATGCTGCAGTCGTTCCTCCACTCAAGGTTCATGCGCTTCTTTACGCATCCATTGGTGGGCCCGCTGCTCTTCGTCGGCAGCCTGTACGGCCTCTACTTCAGTGGGGCCTTCGAGAGCCTGATGGGCAACCACTGGGGTCACACGGTCATGGAGCTGCACTTCCTCGGCGTCGGGCTGCTCTACTACTACGTGCTGATCGGCATCGACCCGTCACCGCGTCCGCTGCCGTCGATCGCTCGGTTCGGCATGTTGATCGTGACGATCCCGTTCCACGCGTTCTTCGCGATCGCGGTGATGTCGTCCAACTCGGTGTTCGCCGGAGACTACTGGCGGGCGCTCGATCGGCCGTACCGCACGGATCTGCTCGCCGACCAGTATCTCGGTGGCGGTATGGCGTGGGCGATGGGCGAGATCCCGCTGATTCTCGTCATGGGCGCACTTCTGTGGCAGTGGTTCCGAAGTGACGCACGCGAAGCCAAGCGGTTCGACCGATCAGAGGATCGCACCGACGACGCGGCACTCGAGGCGTACAACGCCCGGCTCCGCGATCTCGCCGAACATGGCAAACGGCGGGACCCCTAGGAGGGATCCCGCCGATTGAAGATGGTGCTCAGAACAAGATCTGACCGCCGCTGGTTGCCGCGGTGAACCGCTCCTGTGCGTCTGCCCAGTTGACGATGTTCCACCACGCCTTGACGTAGTCACCCTTGACGTTGAGGTAGTCGAGGTAGAACGCGTGCTCCCACATGTCGAGCTGTGTGATGGGGATCAGCGTCGCCGGGATGTTGTTCTGCTGGTCGTAGAGCTGCACGATGACGAGCTTCTGACCCAGTGAGTCCCAAGCCACGATGGCCCAGCCGGAACCTTGCAGGCCCAGCGCGACGGCCTCGAACTGTGCGCGGAACGCATCGAACGAACCGAAGTTGTCGTCGATTGCCGCGGCCAGCTCGCCGGTCGGCTTGTCGCCTCCCTCGGGGGAGAGGTTCTTCCAGAAGATCGAGTGGTTGATGTGACCGCCGAGGTGGAACGCGAGGTTCTTCTCCAACAGGTTGATGTTGCCGAAGGCCTGCTTGTCGCGGGCTTCCTCGAGCTGCTCGAGAGCCTGGTTGATGCCTGTCACGTAAGCCTGGTGGTGCTTGGAGTGGTGAAGCTCCATGATCTTGCCGGAAATGTGCGGATCGAGAGCGCCGTAGTCGTACGGGAGCTCGGGAAGTGTGTAGTCGGCCACGCATCCTCCTCGGGACGGTCAGGGCGATGCCCTGTTCTTTAGTTGTCTGGTTTCACTCACAGTGTGTCAGCCCGTACGAAGCGCGCAAGAGGTGCCCGAGGGCTGGAACGCCGTGCCGTGTCCGAGCGCGGTCGCGCGTGTGGCCTCGTCTAGTCTGTTCGGGACATGACCAGGACATCGCGTGCATCATCGAGGAGAGCGAAATCCGCAGAGGAGCGCGTCCTCACGATCCCCAATGCTCTGAGTTTTGTGCGGCTCCTGCTGGTGCCGGTCTTCCTGTGGCTCGTGATGGGCCCCAAGTGGGACGAGCTGGCACTGGTCGTGCTGATGGTCTCCGGCATCACCGACTACCTCGACGGCAAGCTCGCCCGTTCGCTGAACCAGACGTCCAAGATCGGCGCGATCCTCGACCCAGTGGCGGATCGGTTCTTCATCCTGGCCGTGGTGATCGGTCTCGGCTACCGCGACATCATCCCGTGGTGGCTCGCCGTGATCCTCCCGCTGCGCGACGTGTTCCTGTTCAGCCTGGTGCCGTTCCTACGTACCCGCGGCTACAGCTCGCTGCCGGTGCACTTCCTCGGCAAGGCGGCAACGGCGAGCCTGCTGTACGCGTTCCCACTGCTCCTGCTCGGCGATGCGACGGGCACGGTTGCTGATCTGGCCAACGTGTTCGGGTGGGCCTTCACCATCTGGGGTGTGGCGCTCTACTGGTGGGGCGGCATCTTGTACGCCTTCCAGGTCCGACGGCTGATGGCCACGACGACGCGCGTACGGCGCTGAGCATGTCTGACGACCCAGACCGCCGTACCGGTCTGCTCGAGCAGATCGCCGACACAGCGCTCGACGACGACTACTACGTCGTACGACCGGGCCACTATTCGCAGGCCCGGGAGTTCAACACCGCGCTGACGGGTGTGGTGCTCGGACTGTTCGCGCTGCTCGTGACGATGGCCGTGGTCCAGACCCGCAGCGACCGCCCAGCGACCGAGCGCGAGCGCGCATCGCTGATTGCCAATGTCGATGACCGCAAGACGCTTCTGGACAACAAGGAGAAGACCGCGGCCAGCCTCCGTGCCGCGGTCACCAAGCTGCGCGCGTCCACCAACCGCACCGACCCTGCGTACGAGCTGCTGCGCCTCAAGACGGGGGATCGCGCTGCCCGGGGGCCCGGCATCACGCTCATTGCCACACCAACCAACAACGATGACCGTCACAACACCAACCAGCTCACCGACAACGACCTGCAGATCCTCGTCAATGGCCTCTGGTATGCCGGCGCCGAGGCCATTTCACTCAACGGTCGACGCATAGGCACGATGAGCGCCATCCGCAGCGCAGGCGGCGGCATCACGGTCAACTACGACCCGATTGGGCCGCCGTACGTGATCGTCGCGCTCGGCAACGAGGACACGCTGGAGTCGCGATTCAATGACAACCCGTCGGGTCGCTACTGGCTGGGGCGTGTCCAGGCGCTCCGCGTACGCAACGTAGTGACATCATCGGATCAGCTGACCGTGCCAGCCGTGACGGCTCAGCGTCTGACTCCTATCCACGCGAAAGCGATCGAGGACCCGCGATGATCCCCGTACTTGGACTGGCGATCGGCATCATTGCCGGTCTGATCCTCCAGCCGTCGGTGCCGACGTCGCTTCAGCCTTATCTGCCGATCGCCATCGTGGCGGCCCTTGATGCGGTCATCGGCGCTCTACGAGCACTCGGCGAACGCCGGTTCGACGATCGCGTGTTCGTTGTGTCTTTTGTCTCCAACGTGATCATCGCGGCGTTCATGGTCTACCTCGGCGATCAGCTCGGTGTCGGTTCGCAGCTGTCGACCGGGGTGGTCGTTGTTCTTGGCATCCGCATCTTCGCCAACGCCGCGGCCATACGTCGACGGATCTTCCATGCCTGAGGAGACAGAGCCTTCCAAGAACCTCCTCCGCAAGCCCTCGGTCTCGCAGGTTGTGGTCGCAATCCTCCTGGGCGGGTTGGCTTTCGCCATCACCCTGCAGATCAAGGAGAGCGACACGACCGACTACTCGAGGGTTCGTGGCGATGAGCTCGTCGAGCTGCTCAAGTCGCTCGACTCGGCCAACGAGCGACTCGACACCCAGATCGACGACCTGACGTCGACGCGCAACGACCTGTTGAGCAGCACGAAGCGTTCCGAAGAAGCCGAGCGTCAGGCCAAGGAGCGCGCTGAACAGCTCGGAATCCTCGCCGGCACTTCCGGTGCTACCGGTCCTGGCGTACGACTGCTCATCACCGATCCAGACCGCGCGATCGATGCACCGCAGCTGCTCGACGCTGTCCAGGAGCTGCGTGACGCCGGCGCCGAGGCGATCGTGATCAACGGTGTCGCACGAGTCGTTGCGCAGACGTACTTCCTCGACGATGACGACACGATCCGCATCGGTGGTCTCGAGGTCAAGCGACCATTCACGATCGAGGCCATCGGTGATCCAGCCACATTGGCGGAGGCTGCCGACATCCGCGGAGGCCTCGTGGACCGCATTACCAACCGCGGGGGAACAGCCACTGTCGTGAAGGTGGAAAAGATCACAATCACGGCGTTGGCCGACGTGAAGTCGCCAGAGTACGCTCGTGCCACATCCTGACCCGCAAGGAGCAACACGGTGATCCCTGAGGACCTGTTTTACAGCGAAGAGCACGAGTGGGTGCGCGTTGACGACGAGATTGCGACGGTCGGCATCACTGACTTCGCCCAAGGCCAGCTGGGCGACATCGTGTACGTCGAGCTTCCCGCTGTCGGGGATCGGGTCGAGGCTGGAGCCGTCATCGGCGAGCTCGAGTCGACCAAGTCCGTGAGCGACATCTTCTCGCCGCTATCGGGCGAGGTCGTGGCGCGCAACGAATCTCTCGACGGTGGACCTGAGGTCATCAACTCCGATCCGTACGGCGAAGGATGGCTCATCAAGCTGCGTCCGTTGGATGACGACCCGACCTCGGGCCTGCTCGAGGCCGAGGCATACGCGGCACTCGTCGCCGACTGAGCCAACAAGGTCCGTTCTGCGACCGTCCTGGTGCTAGGTTTGACAGTGAAGTCTCAACCTCGACTCTAGACCGCCTACAGGAGTGAATCCGATGCCATCGCCGGACCACGAGCCCGACGTCGCTACCGGCTCTGCCGGTCAGTCAGCGGGCATGTCGGACCACACGACACACATCCCCATCCTCGACGCAGACACCGAGGAGATGACGTCGAGTGACGTGGCGGCGGTCGAGAACCTTCCTGCAGGCAGCGCGATGCTTCTGGTGCAGCGTGGCCCCGATGCGGGTGCGCGGTTCCTGCTCGACAGCGACACCGTGTCGGTCGGGCGTCACCCGGACAGCGACATCTTCCTCGACGACATCAGCGTCTCGCGTCGTCATGCGACGTTCACCCGCAGTGGTGCTGGCTACCTGATCGCCGACCTGGGCAGCCTCAATGGCTCCTACGTCAACCGTGATCGCATCGACAGCGAGATTGCCTTGGCAGGCGGCGACGAGGTGCAGATCGGCAAGTACCGTCTGATCTACTTCGCCGGTTCGAAGGCACCGAAGTGACTGAGCGCCAGCGAAGTCACCATGAGGCTGTCACGCCAGGGCCGACATACCGTTACTTCCTGTCGGAGGTCGTGGCGTGACTGAGCCGTTGTCGGAGCTGAGGCTCGGCATCGGCAAGGTGATTGACGAGTTGAGCGCGGAGTTCCCGGCGCTGTCTCAGAGCAAGATCCGCTACCTCGAGGAGCAGGGTCTTCTCGATCCCGAACGTACGCCTGCTGGCTACCGCAAGTACGCCTACAGCGACGTCGAGCGTCTCCGATTCATTCTGCACGCGCAGGATCAGCTCTTCTGGCCACTGAGCCACATTCGTCGAGTGCTCGACGACATGGACAGGGGAGCGGTGCCCGACACCACGCTCAGCAGCACCGTCAAGGTGCCCTACCTCAGCCTGGCCGAGGACGGACTCCCGACTGCCGAGACCTTTGCTGCGCCAGCGAGCCACGTACGACTGTCTCGTGCCGAGCTGTTGGACTCTGCGGGCATTGACGACAAGACTCTCGACGCGATCGAAGAGTTTGGCCTGATCAAGCGGCGTCCTTCGCAGACCTACTATGACGGTGAGGCGCTGTCGATCGCGTCGATCGTCGGTGAGCTCGCCGAGCTTGGCCTTGAGCCGCGTCACCTTCGTATGTTCCGGGCCGCTGCGGATCGTGAGATCTCGCTGTTCGAGCAGGTGGTGACTCCGCGTGCTCGCTCGCTCGACAAAGAAGCGACCGACAAGACAATCGCATCCCTTGCAGCGCTGTCGGTACGCCTGCAGACCGTGCTCGTACGAAGCGGATTGCGAACCTAGCCATGCGCGAGGTCGAGGTCGTCGGCGTTCGCGTCGAGATGCCGACCAACCAGCCACTGGTGCTGCTCCGCGAGATGGAGGGCACCCGCTACCTCCCGATCTGGATCGGAGCAGTCGAGGCGTCGGCAATCGCGTATGCGCAGGAGGGTGCCGAGACACCGCGCCCGCTCACCCACGAGCTCATGCAGCAGGTCGTGGTCGCCCTGGGCGATGAGCTCGAGGAAGTCCGGATCATAGACGTGCGTGATGGGGTGTTCTTCGCTTCGCTGATCTTCGCGTCAGGTGCCGAGGTTGAGGCGCGCCCTTCGGACTCGATCGCACTTGCACTTCGAGCCGGCGCTCGAATCGTGTGCACCGAAGACGTCCTGGATGAGGCTGGCATCCAGTCCACCCGCGAGGAAGACGAAGAAGTCGAGCGTTTCAGGGAATTCCTCGAAGAAGTCGCTCCGGATGACTTCGTCCAACCGGAGGAGTGACCTTCAACCTTGCCTTGAAGGTTGCGCGACACGCCGAGAGCTACGCTCGGTCGTTGACCCGGCAAAGTCTCACCCTTACCTTGAGAGAACTGCCGGTCATACACGGATGTAGTTTCGTAGCGGTAGTCTTCCCCATAACCCGCATTGGAAGGCTTTTCGGATGATCGAGCC
>JAKFCR010000135.1:0-6464 GCA_036676545.1 Aeromicrobium sp.
ATGACTCTCGACCAGCTCGCACAGTTTTCGAACTATGCGATTGCATCGGCGACCGGTGTGCTGGCCCTCGCCTTCGTCGCGTACGTCGCGCAGTGGAGCTTCGCCCGCAATGTCGCACCTGACCGCGAGCTCGTCGCTGCCGGAAAGGGTGCCTCCGACCCAGAGCCGACCGGAGCAGAGCGCAGCAACATGGCCGGCGGCATCGGCTTCTCGCTCACCGGCTTGGCTGCGGTCATCCTGTTCGCCGGTGTCCTCGCTCGAGGTCTCGCCGCCGAGCGGGTGCCGTGGGGCAACATGTACGAGTTCGGCTGCGCTGCGATCCTCGTCGCGCTGACCTCATACATCGTGCTCGTCCGGGTGTGGTCGATCGACTGGGTCGGCCCGATCATCACAGGCTTCGGCACCGTCGTCCTCGGTCTCTCCATGCTGGTCTACGTGCCCGCGGGGCCACTCGTACCAGCGCTCCACTCCTACTGGCTCGTCATCCACGTGCTCGGCGCGATCATCGCCGGGTCGGCCTTCCTCGTCGGCGCGGCCTCGTCGGTGCTCTACCTGATCAAGGCTCGCGCCGAGCGGCTCACGCCTGAGGACGAGCGCGCCGGCTTCCTCTGGAAGATCCCGGAGTCCGCCAAGATCGACCAGGTCGCCTACCGCGTGCACGCGTTCGCGTTCCCGATCTGGACGTTCGCCGCGCTCATCGCCGGTCCAATCTGGGCGCAGTACTCGTGGGGCCGCTACTGGGGCTGGGACCCCAAGGAGGTCTGGGCGTTCATCACCTGGGTCGTCTATGCGGGCTACCTGCACGCACGCGCCACCGCCGGCTGGAAGGGCAAGTCAGCCGCGATCGTCGCGCTGATCGGTTTCGCCTGCTTCGTCTTCAACTTCGTCGGCGTCAACCTCTTCGTGCCAGGCCTCCACTCCTACGCGAAGTAAGTCAGAGCCCGCGAAGGTAGTCCGGATCGTCGTCGGGACCCTTGGGTCCGGGCGGGGGAGTCCAGCCGCCGCCACTGCTCGGCTTGGGCGGAGCGGCGGGCTTCTTCCGACCGAAGAACAGCCAGAGCAACGGCCCGACCGGCGCGAAGAACAGGATCAGGAACCACAGCGGCTTGGGAAGGATCCGTACGCGCTCCTTCGGTGTTGCGATCAGGTCGAAGATCGCAAACACCAGCAAGATGATGGCGAATGCAATGATCACGAACTTGCCCATGCGCTCAACCGTACCGGGGAGGCTGCAACCGAAGTCGGCATCGGCCTGGGCAACGATTAGGCTGCGGACATGAAGGCATTTCTGACCTACACCGCCGCGCGCATTGCCGTGTTCGCCGTGACCTTCGGCGTCGTCTGGGGCATCGCGTCGATCTTCTTCGAGTCGGGCAACACCTTCAGCCTGCTCGTGCTGCTCGTTGCGCTCATCCTGTCGTCGGTCGCCTCGATCTTCCTGTTGGCAGATCTCCGCAACAAGCTCGCCCTCAACGTCCAGCAGCGTGCCGAACGGATGACTGAACGACTCGAGGAGTCGCGCCGTGCCGAAGACATCGACTGAGGATCGGGCCTGGATCGCCGAGGCGATCCGCCGGGTCGACGCCGACGCCAACCGGAGCGCTGACACGCATCTGCTCGTGCTGCCGATCCCGGTGCCGGGCATCGAGCTCTACCTGAAGGACGAGTCAGTCCACCCGACCGGCAGCCTGAAGCACCGCCTCGCTCGATCCCTGTTCCTGTATGCGCTGTGCAATGGCTGGATCGGACCCAAGAGCACCGTCATCGAGGCATCCAGCGGCTCGACTGCGGTGAGCGAGGCGTTCTTCGCCCGGCTGATCGGCCTGCCGTTCGTTGCCGTTATGCCGGCGACGACGAGCCCCGAGAAGATCGCGCTGATCGAGTTCTACGGCGGCCGCTGTCACCTGGTCGACGATCCCGCGATGATCTACGACGAGGCCCGGCGCCTGGAGTCGGAGTGCGACGGGCACTACATGGACCAGTTCACGTATGCCGAGCGGGCGACGGACTGGCGGGGCAACAACAACATCGCCGAGTCGATCTTCGAGCAGATGCAGGCAGAGCCGCATCCGTGCCCGACCTGGGTTGTCGTCGGGGCGGGCACAGGCGGGACTTCGGCGACGATCGGTCGCTTCGTCCGCTATCGCCGCTTCAAGACACGCGTGGCGGTGGCTGATCCCGAGAATTCGGCGTTCTACGGAGGCTGGGAGTCCGACCGGTCCGACGTCACGACCGACACCCCGTCGCGGATCGAAGGCATCGGCCGTATGCGTATCGAGCCGTCCTTCGTCGGCGGAGTCATCGACGACATGGTGCACGTTCCCGACGCTGCGTCGATCGCGGCAATGCGATGGGTGTCAACGATCCTCGGTCGCCCCGTCGGCGGATCGACTGGCACGAACGTCTGGGCTTCGCTGCAGCTGATCGGCCAGATGCGTGAGGCAGGTGAGGAAGGCAGCGTCGTCACGTTGCTGTGCGACGGGGGAGAGCGCTACGCGCACACCTACTACGACGACACCTGGCTCGCGGAGCACGATCTCAACATCGCCCCGTACGCGGACGCACTCGCGGAGTTCGAGAAGACCGGCGTCCTTCCGGCTGTCTAGGCGCCGAGCGCAAGGCCCAGCGCAAGACCGCCGGCGTACACGAGCTCGGCGAGGCCCGTGTCACGGAGCACGGGGATGAGCGCCATGCCCTGCGCCCCCGACGAGACGACTTGGCGGGCGCGTACGGCCAGCGGCACGAACGCGAGTCCGAGCAGCGCCCACGTGGTGAACACCGACGCCCAGATCAGGCACCCGAGGGCGACTAGCAGCAGCAGGACGTAGAAGCGGCGCGTGTTCTTGTCGCCGAGCAGGACGGCGAGGGTGCGCTTTCCGGACTCGGTGTCTGTCGGGATGTCTCGCAGGTTGTTGGCGACGAGGATGGCGCAGGCGAGCGCGCCGACGCCGATACCGACCGCGACGGAGAGCCAGGTGATGCGCTCGATCTGCACGTACGCGGTGCCGAGCACTGCGACGAGACCGAAGAACACGAAGACGCTGACCTCGCCCAGTGCGCGATAGCCGTACGGTGACGGTCCGCCCGTGTAGGTCCAGGCGGCGAGGATCGCGGCTGCGCCGACGAGCAACATCCACCACGAACTGGTGGCGGCGAGGGCGAAACCGAGCGCTCCGCCGAGGGCGAGGAAGGCGAGAGCGGCGATCTTGACCTGGCGCGCCGGTACGAGTCCCGAGCCCACGAGTCTCAACGGGCCGACGCGATTGTCGTCGGTGCCCTTGATGCCGTCCGAGTAGTCATTGGCGTAGTTGACGCCGATCTGTAGGGCGAGTGAGACGCCGAGCGCGAGCAGAGCCTTCCACCACACGACCGAGTCGGCAAAGGCGGCAACGCCCGTACCGGCAACGACCGGCGCGATGGCTGCGGGCAGGGTGCGGGGGCGCGCGCCCGCGATCCAGAGCTGGGTACGGGTCGGCGTGGTCACGAGCGACAAGTCTGCCACCACCGCATCGTTGGGCAGGAGTGAGGTTGTCAACTTCGAGTTGACGAAGTGCATTCGTCAACATAGCGTTGACGCATGGCCACCTCCGCACCAGACAGTTCAGCGCACGAGCTCGCTGATCTACTGGCGCAGGCGATCGCCAGGATCGACCCGACGATCGCCCGCCGCCTCGACACGGACCCGCAGGCCCACCTCGACCTGATCGTGCTCACCAGCCGAGCCCACGCCGAGACGCGCGCTCTCAACCTCTCTGCCGTGTCCTCCGCGCGTTCAGCGGGATGGAGCTGGGAGGCAATCGGCACTGCGCTTGGCATGAGCAAGCAGGCTGCTCAGCAGCGCTTCGGCATCAAGTCCGACGATCACGAGGACTCGCCTGAACAGCGTCGGCTCGTCGGGCTGATCGCCGCCAACGAGATTGAACAGCTCAATGAGTGGGGTGCCCAGGGTTGGCACTCAATTGCGTATGGGCCGGGCTTCCACGACGTCGAGAAGTCGAAGACACGTTGGGAGCATCGCCGTGCTGTCGTCGGCAGTCGCCGTGCCCGCGACCTCGACAGCAAGGGCTGGGAACGGATCGGCACGATGTGGTTCCCGTGGATCTACTTCAAGCGTCAGGTCGCCGGTCCGCTCGAGCCTCCCGAGGCGCCGTGAGTTTGCGTCCGGTCTCTGGGTCGCCGCGTGAGGTGTTGGCGCTGCTCGAGCCATGGGTTCGCGATGGTGGTGACCCGATCGTCGTACGTACGTCCGGGAGTACCGGCGCAGCGAAGGACGTCGTCCTCTCTCATGCCGCAGTGCTGGCGTCGGCTCATGCCGCGCTCGAACGGCTCGGTGGGCCCGGGCAGTGGCTGTCGGCCATTCCGGCCACAGGCGTCGGCGGGCTCCAGGTGCTGGTGCGCTCGATCGTCGCCGGCTCCGAGCCGGTCTTCGACGACGAGCACGCTGACCTCGCCACGGCCATCGCCGCCATGACGGGGGAGCGGCGGTACGCGTCGCTCGTTCCAACTCAGCTCCACCGCCTCGCGGGGG
This sequence comes from Aeromicrobium sp., assembly GCA_036676545.1. GTDB lineage: Bacteria > Actinomycetota > Actinomycetes > Propionibacteriales > Nocardioidaceae > Aeromicrobium. The sequence goes on from JAKFCR010000135.1 coordinate 4,529, forward strand.
ACCTTTCGGTGCTCGCCGAGCTCGACGCTGTGCTGATCGGTGGCGCTGCCACTCCTGCGACCTTGTTGGCCCAGGCGCGCGATGCCGGCGTCAACGTCATCCGCACGTACGGGATGAGCGAGACCTGCGGCGGCTGCGTTTACGACGGCGTGCCTCTCGACGGCGTGCAGATGCGCATCGACGAGAACCATCAGGTGCACCTCGCCGGGCCTATGCTCTTCGACGGATACGCCGATCCGGAAGTGCCGACCAGCATCGTCGACGGGTGGTTCGCCACCAACGACCTCGGCGAGATCGACGACGACGGCCGACTTCGCATCACTGGCCGCAGCGACGACGTCATCATCAGCGGCGGCGTCAACGTCCCGCTGCCAGCGGTGACCGAGGCATTGCGGGGTCATGAGGGAGTAGGCGATGCGATCGCGGTCGGTGTGCCCGATGACGAATGGGGCACGCGCGTCGTGGCCTACCTCGTACCCGCCGATGCTGTGTGCCTCGACGGGCTCCGACTCGATGAGGTGCGCGATGCCGTCGAAGCTGCCGGACTACCGCGTGCGTGGGCGCCTCGCGAGGTGGTCCTGGTCGACGCCCTGCCGCTGCTGCCTGGCGGCAAGATCGACCGCGAGGCGCTGCGCCGCCGTTAGCCGCTGTCCCGCACCCGCACCATCCCGGTCAACGTCGGCACGTACAGCGAGCCGTCGGGCGCCAGGGTGATGGGAGCGCCATGGTTGTTGAACATCGTGCCGGTGCCGGTCCGTACCGAGAACTCCGTCTTGCCGGTCGCCGCCGACAACGCCGTGACGTACCACGCAGCCACGCCCCACCGATTCGGTCGCACGGTATAGGAGTAGACAAGGCCGTTGGACAGAGAGACCTTCGGCACCGTGCTCGGTCCGATCTCGTCGTTGGTCCAGGCGACCTTGCACTCGCGGTCACCTTTGGCGCCGGATGGGACGGCGTCGATGCGGGCGATGCCGCCGGGGAAGCCCCGACCCAGTGCGGCACTGAGCGGGTTGTCGTTGCCGTAGTTGTTCTCGACGACGACGCTCGCGTCGCCCACGGCGGTCAACGAGTTGTCGGTGGAGCTCTCGCCCTTGCCGAACACCGGCATCTCGCACACAAGCGATCCGTCCTCAGCGCGGTAGAACTGGACGTTCATCCGCGGCTCGGCGTTGTCGGTGATGGCGACCAGGCCGCTGGGAAGCACCGTCGGCGTCGTACCGCTGCCGGGGCTCAGCTGGCCCGACTTGTCGACTCCGCTGTTGCGATACGCCGTTCGCCACAGGACCTCGGGTTCGTTCGAGGTGGCTGCGAGCTTGTAGAGAGCACTGTCCGTCACGACGTACAGGCCGTCTTCGTCGACGGAGACCGAGTTGGAGATGTCTTCCTGAAGGTCGAGGACGGTCGGGGCTGAATCGGTGCCGACATGACCGACGCGGCCGTGGCGGCTCACAAACCACGTACCCTCGCCATTCCAATCGGGCATCAACGCGATGACGCAGTCGTCCTTGGGTACGGCGTCGGTGAGGTCGATCGTGCGCTCGAGATTCAGCCGCGGGTCACCGTCGGCGTCCGAGGTACTCACGACTTTGATTGTGCGGACGGTGGTGCCGACGAAGGCAACGTCCTCGTTGTCGAGGTAGAAGTACGCGCCGCCGCAGAGGTCCTCCCAAGGCTTCTTGCCGGTAGTGCCGGTGCGCCCGGGCAGCTCGAGGGTGTCGACGGGATCCATCGAGTCGGGATCGACGATGTGCATCACGGGGCCGGAGACGGCTCCGCACAGTGCGATGAGCCGTGCGCGGGAGTCGAACGCGAGCGTCGCGCACTCCTTGATGCCGTACCAGGAGCTGTCGACCTCGGGATCCTTTCCGAGCGGGCCGGGACCGGGGTACGCGTCGGAAGCCCAGCCGTCGTTGTGCATCGAGCTGTCGCCGTT
>JAKFCR010000136.1:0-1593 GCA_036676545.1 Aeromicrobium sp.
GGAATGATGGAGGGGTCCACAAGACATCAAGGGAGTGAGCATGTCGCCTACCGGCCAGGAACGTCCGCCCGTCATCCACGAGGGCCTGCCGACGCAGCTCCCTGACATTGACCCCGAAGAGACAGCTGAATGGGTCAGCTCGCTCGACGAGATGATCGACAGCGGCGGTCGAAGCCGCGCCCGGTACGTCATGCTCAAGCTCCTCGAACGTGCCCGCGAACAGAACGTCGGCGTTCCCGCACTGCGCAGCACTGACTTCATCAACACGATTCCGCCCGAGCGCGAACCCTGGTTCCCCGGCAACGAAGCGATCGAGCGCCGCATCCGCTCCTACATCCGCTGGAACGCAGCCGTCATGGTCTCGCGCGCCAACCGACCCGGCCTCGGAGTCGGTGGTCACATCGCGACCTACCAGTCGGCAGCCAGCCTGTACGAGGTCGGCTTCAACCACTTCTTCCGCGGCAAGAACCACCCAGGCGGCGGCGACCACCTCTACTACCAGGGCCACGCAGCGCCCGGCATCTACGCCCGCTCGTTCCTCGAGGGACGGCTCAACGAGGAGCAGCTCGACCGGTTCCGCCAGGAGCGCTCGCACGGTGAGGGCAAGGGCCTGTCGTCCTACCCGCACCCGCGCCTCATGTCGGACTACTGGGAGTTCCCCACGGTCTCGATGGGTCTCGGTGCGATCAACGCGATCTACCAGGCGCGCTTCAACCGCTACCTCCACAACCGCGGCATCAAGGACACCAGCCAGCAGCACGTATGGGCGTTCCTCGGCGACGGCGAGATGGGCGAGGTCGAGTCGCTCGGCGCGATCGGTGTCGCAGCCCGCGAAGAGCTCGACAACCTCACGTTCGTCATCAACTGCAACCTCCAGCAGCTCGACGGACCCGTACGCGGCAACGGCAAGATCATCCAGGAGCTGGAGTCCTACTTCCGCGGCGCCGGCTGGAACGTCATCAAGGTCGTATGGGGCCGCGAGTGGGATGACCTGCTTGCCCGTGACGCCGACGGCTCGCTCGTCAACCAGATGAACCGCACACCCGATGGCGAGTTCCAGACGTTGTCGGTCGAGTCGGGTGCCTACAACCGCGAGCACTTCTTCGGTCCCGACCCGCGCCTGCAAAAGATCGTTGAGCACCTGTCCGACGAGGAGATCGAACGTCTCCCCCGCGGCGGGCACGACTACCGCAAGGTCTACGCCGCATTCGAGGCAGCGCAGAAGCACACCGGCCAGCCGACTGTGATCCTCGCGCACACCATCAAGGGTTGGCTGCTCGAGTCGTTCGCCGGTCGCAACGCGACCCACCAGATGAAGAAGCTGACCAAGGACGACCTCAAGGGCTTCCGCGATCGCCTCAACATCCCGATCTCCGACGACCAGATCGACGGCAGCGACATCGCGCCGTTCTATCACCCGGGCGAGGACAGCGAAGAGATCCAATACATGAAGGCCCGCCGCGACGCTCTCGGCGGATCCCTGCCCAAACGCGTCGTCAGCCCGGTCAGCGTCAAGCTGCCCGAGGACTCGATGTACGACGAGCTCAAGAAGGGTTCGGGCAAGCAGCAGATCGCGACGACGATGGCGTTCGT
>JAKFCR010000137.1:0-3053 GCA_036676545.1 Aeromicrobium sp.
CCGTGATGGCCCCACGATCGCGCGTCACGGCGACTCCTCAGCTGCCACCGAGGACGACTCCATCGTGCGAGCACCGATGCCCGAGAAGAACGGGATAGGCATCTCCGACCTTGCCTGCACTGTCACCGTCACCAGTCCGTCGTCGGTGGCGATGGTGACCTTCGCGCCATCGGGCGACAGCCTCTCGGCAGCGAGCTTCGCGGCTCCGACAGCCTCGCCTCGCGCCACCAGCCGAGCACCTTCGCGCGACGCATCGACCAGCCGCACCTGCGTGAGACCGAGCGACACGATCCATAGCAACAGGAACGCGAAGGCCACCCCGAACGGAGCAATCGTGGCGAGCTCTGCCGTGACCATTCCGCGTTGCTTCCTGGTCAAATCCTCAAACCCATCCCGGGTATGAAGTCGCGCAACGGCCGCCACGACAGCGCACCCTCCAGGATTTCCCTGAACGCCTTGAGCCAGGGGTTGTCGTGGTCGAGTGCACCAAGCTTGTAGAGGATCAGTCCGATGCAAACCGCGCCCAGCGTGCCGACCGTGTATTCGGCCGTGGCCATCCCTCGTTCATCTCTCTTCACGGTGTAGCTCCTTGGAAGGAGCCGGGGCGAGCACCTCACGGTGAATGAGCTCGCCCCGGCGCTGGGATCAGAACGGCAGGATGTCCGGGATCTTGTTGATGAGGTCTTTGACGAGGTCGCCGAACCATTCGGACTGGCCGATCTTGACCAGAACGCCGCCGATCGTGCAGGCACCGAGCGTGCCGACGGTGTATTCGGCGGTCGTCATGCCGCGCTCGGCGCGTAGTCGCTGTGCCTTCTTCATGAGGTGTCCCTTCGATGGGTGAATCTGTCATCGGGAATATGTGTTTCGCGGCGGTCGATCTGCGCCCTCACATCGCGGACTGGGGACAGCCCGACCTGTCCGGTGGGTCGTGTGGAAACAGATCAGAAGCTGAAGGAGCGAAAGGCGCCCAGGATCGTCGGCACGATCCCGATGAGGAAGAAAGCCGGTAGGAAGCACACACCCAGCGGCGCCGCGGTACGGACGGCAACCTTGCGACTGGCTTCGCGGCGACACGCCCTACGCTCGCGACGCAGCTCGTCGGCAACACCGCTGATCACGTCTGCGACCGGCATTCCCGACGTCTCGGCTCGACGGAAGGCTCGACCGACCGGTGCCAGAGCCGGATCATCGAGCACTGAGCTCCAGACGGCGAGCGGATCGCCGGCAATCGCCAGCCGGCTGGCGAGCTGACTGAGCTCAGATCCCAGTGGGTCGTATGTCGCGTCGGCCGTCAGTCCGAGCGCCACACTTGGAGGGCGACCCGCTTCGAGGGCAGCCACCATCAGGTCAAGGGCTCCCGGCAGCTGGCTCGCGATCTTGGCATTGCGTTCGCGGACCGCCGCAGACTCGAGTCGACTCACGACGCCATGGGCGGCTGGGCTCAGCGCGATACCGAGCAGCACTCCGAACGGCCACCCCAGCAACATCAGTGCCGCAACTGGCGTAGCCATCGCTGCCACAACGGCAGGGCTGGGGCGACGCGACCGTCGAGGCGTATCGAACAGGGAACGTTGCCTACCGACAGGGGACGCCGGGATGGCGCACCAGACGGCCAATGACGCCAGGACCGCCGTGATCATCCGGCCCGCTCGGCAGTGGTCGCGATGCGGTTGACCCATGCCACCCCGGCGCAGGCACAGGCCGAACCCGCCGCGAGGCACAATGCTCCGGGCACCGTGCCGGTGAGCAGTGCGATCGGGTCGCCCCCCATACCGGATCCCATCGTCAGACCGACTACCGGCAGAACTGCCATGAGCCGCCCCGTCGCTCTCGCGGGCGAGATGCCTGACTGCACTTCACGTTCGATTTCCCGGTCGTCGCGCGTCGACGATTCGAGCCGATCCAGGGTGCGCGCGAGGGGCGCACCTGCCCGCTCGGCGACCATCCAGGCGCTCGCGACCGTGGACAGCAGCTCACAACCCGGATCCGCCGACTGTCGTTGCAGTGCGGACGACACGTCGCCGCCCAGCTCTGCAGCACGCGAGGCGGCGGCCAGGAAGGGAAAGTCTGGAGCAAGCCCGGACAGGACACGCTGCGGCAGGATCCCAGCTCTCAGCTCGGCTGCCATCAGACCCAAGGCCTCCGCCACCGCATCGCGCTGCACCCTGGCACGACGGCGTACGCGTTCGGCTCGCAGCTGGCTCGCCGCGAACCAGGCGACCCCGCCGATTGTGAGCGCAGCAATCAAGCGCGCCGGTGGGAGGCCGACCGCAATCACAGCGACGCAGGACAGCACGGCCACCGGCGTGATCAACGCTGCGGGTCGCACCAACCTGAGCCGAGGCGTGTCGAGCCTTTCGCGGACAACCCAGGTCCCGGATGGTCTCCCCACGAACCACGCGGCGACCGTGAACACCGCGGCCACCAAGCTCACGTGAGAAGTGCGGCGAGGCGCTCGTAGCCAGGTCCACGCACGGCTTCCGTCCCATCGAAGAGAAGTGCCGGCTCACACGTGACGAAGCCTCGTTCGTCCTCGCCGAGGACGGCGATCTGTTCGACCCTGCGAAGGCCGTCGGCTGCACGCGCCAGGTGTACGACGAGGTCGAGGCTCGAGCGAAGCTGGCTGTGCACCGCTTCGCGCGGCATACCTGCCGCAACTCCGAGAGCCTCGAACCGGGCCGGCACATCCGCCGCGGAGTTGGCGTGGATCGTGCCGCAACCACCCTCGTGACCTGTGTTGAGCGCAGCCAACAGGTCGACAACCTCACCGCCGCGCACCTCGCCGACGATCAGGCGGTCCGGGCGCATTCGCAAGGCCTGACGCACGAGGTCTCGTACGGTCACGAGTCCCGCACCTTCGATGTTGGCGGGACGGGCCTCCAGGCCGACAACGTGAGGATGGTGGGGTCGCAGCTCCGTCGCGTCCTCAACGATCACGATGCGTTCACGCGGATCGACCAGACCGAGCATCGCGGCGAGAAGCGTGGTCTTGCCCGAGCCGGTGCCACCGCTGACGATGAAGGCGCATCGCCTGGCGATGATTGCCTGGA
>JAKFCR010000138.1:0-9981 GCA_036676545.1 Aeromicrobium sp.
GATCCGCTCGAGGACGCCTGCAAGGCGGGCAACGTCAGCCTCTTTGTCACCGGCGTCGACCCCGGCTGGGCTAACGACCTGCTGCCCTTCGCGATCGCGTCGACGTGCCAGAAGGTTGAGCAGATCCGGTGCTCGGAGATCGCCGACTACGCCACGTACGACGGCGCCCCCGTGATGTTCGACGTCATGGGCTTCGGCAAAGAGGTCGGTGACCTGCCGATGATCTTCCAGCCGGGCATGCTGACGGCTGCCTGGGGTGTCAGCCTGCGTCTGATGGCCAAGGGCTTCGGCTTCGAGCTCGACGAGATCGTCGAGCGCTTCGAGCAGGAGCCCGCGCCAGAGGCACTCGATATCGCGGTCGGCCACATCGAGAAGGGGACCGTTGCGGCGGTGCACTTCGAGATTGCAGGCGTGGTCAACGGCAAGGAAGTCCTGGTCATCGAGCACACGACGCGCATCATGGAAGGCATCCGTCCCGACTGGCCGCAGCCGGCGCAGGAGGGTGGTTCCTACCGCGTCGAGATCGTCGGAGAGCCCTCGTACGTCGTCGACGTCTGCCCGACCAGCGCGCGGGGCGACCACAACTACGCGGCGATCGCCACTGCTGCTGGCCGCCTCGTCAACGCCATCCCGGACGTCATCGCCTCTGAAGCGGGCTTCAAGACCATGCTCGACCTGCCGTTCGGCACCGCCCGCGGAGTATTCGCGACCACCCTGGCCAGCTAGCTCAACGGAAGAAGGAACCACCCATGGGACGTGTTGACGGCAAGGTTGTCCTGATCAGCGGAGGCGCGCGCAACATCGGTGGCGCGAGCGCCCGGATGCTGGTTGCCGAGGGCGCCAAGGTGGTCATCGGTGACCTGCTCGACGACGAAGGTGAAGCGCTCGCGAAGGAGCTCGGCGACGCTGCACGCTACGTGCACCTCGACGTGACCAGCGACGACGACTGGCGCAAGGCCGTCGAGTTCACGGTGTCGGAGTTCGGCAAGCTCGACGTGCTCTTCAACAACGCTGGCATCTTCAACGGTGGTCCGATCAATCGCTACAAGGCAGATCTCTGGCACCAGATGCTCGACGTCAACCTGACCGGCGCATTCCTCGGTATGCGCGCTGCCACCGACGCGATGATCGCGGCCGGCGGCGGCTCGATGATCAACACCTCGTCGATCGAGGGCCTTCGCGGTACGCCGTGGGCGCACGGCTATGTCGCCTCGAAGTGGGGTCTGCGCGGTCTGACCAAGTCGGTGGCGCTGGAGCTGGCTCCTCACGGCATCCGGGTCAACTCGATCCACCCCGGCCGCATCAGTACCCCCGCAACTGATGCGATGCCCGAGGACATGATCCCGATCCCGCTCGGCCGGCCGGGCAGGCCGGAGGAAGTCGCGACGTTCGTGCTGTTCCTCGCCAGCGACGAGTCGTCGTTCTCCACGGGCGCCGAGTTCGTCGTCGACGGCGGAACAGTCTCCATGATCCCCACCAAGCTCTGAGAGAAGATCCATGTCATCGAACACCCCCGCAGGACTCGCAGTTCCTGCTCCCGTGTCCATCTCGGACGTTCAGCCCGACGAGACGTACGACGTTGTAGTCGTGGGCTTCGGCATCGCAGGCGGTTGCGCAGCGCTCGAAGCGGCTCGTGCCGGTGCCAGTGTGCTCCTGCTGGAGAAGTCGGCCGTACACGGCGGTACGTCGTCGATGTCTGGCGGACACTTCTACCTCGGCGGCGGCACGGCCGTGCAGAAGGCGACGGGTCACGAGGACTCCGTCGAGGCGATGACCGCGTACCTGATGGCGAGCACCAAGGATCCTGACGAACAGAAGATCCGTGCCTACTGCGAGGGTTCGGTTGAGCTGTTCGACTGGCTCGAGGCGCTCGGCTTCGAGTTCGAGCGGTCCTTCTTCGCGGACAAGGCTGTCATTCAGCCTGGCACGCAAGGGCTCATGTTCACGGGCAACGAGAAGGTCTACCCGTACCGCGACCAGATCAAGCCCGCACCGCGCGGCCACAAGGTGCCCGTCCCCGGCGACACCGAGGGCACCAGGATCGTGATGGACCTCCTGCGCGCCAGGATCGAAGAGGCAGGCGTCGACGTCCGTTACGAGACTGGCGTGACCAACCTCGTGGTCGACGGCGATGACGTGGTCGGTGTCGCGTGGAAGTCGTTCGACAAGACGGGCACGGTCGCCTCGTCGGCGGTCGTCATGGCCGCAGGTGGGTTCGTGATGAACCCCGACATGGTGGCGAAGTACACCCCTGCACTCGGCGAGAAGCTGTTCACGCTTGGCTCGACGTACGACGACGGCCTGGGCATCCGCCTGGGTCAGTCCGTCAGCGCTGCCGTCGAGCACATGGAAGAGCCGTTCATCACGGCCCCGTTCTATCCGCCGTCGCAGCTCGTCAAGGGGCTCGTGATCAACAAGCTCGGCAAGCGGTTCGTGGCCGAGGACAGCTATCACGCACGCAGTTCGTACCACGTGATGAAGCAGCCCGACGCTGCTGCGTATCTCATCGTCGACGCCGAGCACTATGCCGAGCAGCTCATGCCGCTCGTGCCGCTCAAGGATGGCTACGAGACTGTCGAGGAGATGGCCGAAGGACTCGACATACCCGTCGAGGTGCTGCGCGAGACTCTCGATCGCTACAACACCCACGCCGCCATCGGGGAGGATCCCGACTTCCACAAGCACCCCGACTGGCTGGCACCGCAGACGACGGCACCCTGGGCGGTCCTCGACCTCACCCTTGGCGTGGCGCTCTACGCGGGCTTCACCATCGGTGGCATCGCCACCACGGTCGACGGACAGGCGAAGCGCGAGGACGGCTCCGTCATACGCGGGCTCTACGCGGCGGGTGCATGCGCGTCAAACATCGCGCAGGATGGGAACGGCTACTGCTCGGGCACCCAGCTCGGCGAGGGTTCGTTCTTTGGCCGTCGCGCCGGTATCCACGCCGCCTCTGCGGTGGCGCAGAAGGGATAGTGAGATGAAGACACGCTTGAACTGCCCGTGCTCAGTGCAGATCGTCGGAACCGACGAGGACGATCTCGTGGAGAAGGTTCAGGAGCATCTGGCGGCGGAGCACGAGGGCCGTGAGTACGACCGCGACATGATCCTCTTCATGGCGTTCTAGCCACGGAACTTGCGCTCGTACCTCATCTTGATCGTCTTGCGGATGACGTCGTAGTGCTCCTCGGTGCGAGGGAACTCCTGCACGTTCGGTCCCATGCTGAACTTCTTGCGGACCGTGCTCTTGGCGAAGGTGAACTCGCGCAGGCCCGCATCGCCGTGGAACCGACCGAAGCCTGAGTCACCGACGCCGCCGAACGGTACGGACGGCATACCGACGAAGGACAGCACCGCGTTGACGGTGACCCCGCCTGAGCGCATGCGACTGGCGATCTCAGCGCCTCGGCGCTTGGAGAACACGGACGCACCGAGGCCGAATGATGTGCCGTTGGTTCGACGAATGGCATCGTCAATGTCGTCGACCGTGTTGATCACGACGACCGGGCCGAAGGTCTCCTCGCACACGGCTGCGTTGTCCTCGGGCACGTCGACCAGCACGACGGGGTGTACGAACGGCGGCTTCACCGAGTCCGGCCCGCCGACGAGTGCGGTTGCGCCGCCGGCGATCGCCGCATCGATGTGGCGACGCACGATCTCGACCTGGCCGGGCGTGATCATCGGGCCATAGCTGACGCCGCTGTCGAGCCCCGCGGTGACCTTCTCGGCCTTCGTGCGTACGAGCTCCAGGAATGCGTCGCGGACCTCGCGCACCACGTACACACGCTCGACTCCGACGCAGGCCTGCCCTCCGTTGAAGAAGGCGCCCCAGACCACAGCTGTGGCCGCCGCTTCGAGGTCGGCATCTTCGGCGACGATGGTCGCGTCCTTGCCGCCAAGCTCCAGCACCACCGGGGTGAGCTTCTCGGCGCACGCGGCCATCACCCGACGGCCGGTCGGGACCGAGCCGGTGAACGCGAGCTTGTCCACGCCGGACTTGCACAGTGCCGCACCCGTCTCGCCGAGACCGTGCACGTAGCTGATGATGCCGACCGGTACGTCGGGGCTTGCCTTGTAGAACCCTTCGATCACGAAGGCACCAGCGCCTGCGCTGAGCTCGCTGGGCTTCACGATCACGGTGTTGCCGGCGGCCAGGGCACACGCTGCGCCGCTCAGGACGGTGTAGATCGGAACGTTCCACGGGGTGATGATGCCGACGACGCCGAGCGGTTCGTGGACCACGTCCGCGGCGAAGTTGGTGAACGCGATTCCCGGCGCGACCTTGCGGCGCTTCAACACGCGCTCTGCGTGGGCTGCGGTCCATCGAATGTCTTCGAGGCCGGCGATGAACTCCATCTGGATGTCGCCGATGGGGCGAGCGGTCTCGGCGTTGCCCAGCGCGTAGATCTCCTCCGCATTGGCAGCCAGCCAGCGCACCCAGCTGGTCATGATGCGCTTGCGGCCGTTGAATCCTTGGGCGGCCCACCAGATCTGCGCCTCGCGTGCCTGGTCCAGTCGGTCGGCGATGTCGTCAGCCGTATGAATGGGGTAGGTGCCGACGACCGCACGGGTCCCGGGGTTGACCACATCGAAGTGTCCGGACGTGACCGGAGCGGATACGGGTTGCGTGGAGGTCATCGGAGACTGCCTTCTGTTCGTGAGCTGTGGGTCAACACCAGTATGAGCCGAGGGTAGAACATGTTCTTGTTTTCTGGAAGAGTGACCAGACAACTGTCCAGTGGCCCAAAGTGCTTGACCCCAGCGGGGGATACTGGTCTACTTCCGTCCTAGGACGCTACTTCTAGGGAGAATACATGACTGCGGCAGATCACGACGTGCACGCCGAAACAAAGATGACCGTGCACGAGCGCGACTTTGCGACTCTGGCTGAGCCCATCGCAGCGTGGCTTGGAGAGACCGGCGGAGAGCCAGTCACGATCTCCGACCTGCACGCGCCGCAGGGTGGCGGTATGTCGAGCGTGACGTTGCTGTTTGACGCCAACTCCCAGCCCCTCGTCGCGCGGATGCCTCCCGAGGACACGTCGTTCCCGGTGTTCCCGTCGTACGACATCGTCCAGCAGTTCGAGATCATGAAGCTCGTCGCCGAGCACAGCGATGTGCCCGTCCCGCCGATCGTCGGAGTCGAGGAGACCGGCGATGTCGTGGGCGCCCCGTTCGGCGTGATGAAGGCCGTCGTTGGTCGTACGCCGACTGACAACCCGCCGTACGTCTTCGGCGGCTGGCTGATGGACGCTACGCCCGAAGAACGCCGCCAGCTCCAGGACGGGACTGTCAAGGCGCTCGCCGGCATCCATGGGATCGCCGACGCGTCCACGGTCTTCGCCTCGCTGGCACCCGAGGGTGAGCCGCTGCGCGCCCACGTCGACGCCCTGCGCACCTACTACGAGTGGACGCGCTCGACCGATGGACTCCGCATCCCGATCATCGAGGAAACGTTCGACTGGCTCGAGGCCAACTGGCCCGCCGATCCTGGCCCGGGCGTCCTCAGCTGGGGAGATGCGCGGCCCGGCAACATCATCTTCGACGGGTTCACGCCGGCTGCCGTGATCGACTGGGAGATGGCGGCGATCGCCCCACGCGAGGTCGACCTCGCCTGGGTCGTTTTCCTCCACGTCTTTTTCCAGGACATTGCCAATGTGTTCGAGATGCCCGGCATCCCCGACTTCTGCCGTCGCGAGGACGTTGTGGCCACGTACGAGGAGCTCAGCGGGCACACGGTTCGCGACTTCGATTGGTACGTCGTCTACTCGTCACTCCGCCACGCTGTGGTGATGAGCCAGGTCAAGCGCCGAATGATCCACTTCGGCGAGGAGCAGCAGCCTGAGGACCCCGACGGCTACGTCATGCATGCAGCGTTGATCAAACGACTCCTGGAAGGTACGTACGAATGGGCCTGATGCCGACCGAGCTCGACGAGTTCCCGATCCACCAGGCGCCACTTCCCATCGAGAGGCCGACCAGCAGCGACCGCAACTTCTACGACCGTTGCTACCTCAACGCCCACGACAAGCTGGGCGAGGTGTTCCTGATCGCCGGCGTCGGTACGTACCCGAACCTCGGCGTCAAGGATGCGTTTGCGACCGTCCGAGTCAAGGACCAGCAGTACTCGCTCAACGTCTCGGACGCACTCGAGTCGCGGAGCCTGGAGCAGCAGGTCGGACCGTTGAAGCTCGAGGTGCTCGAACCGCTCAACAAGTTGCGCCTGACGAGCGACAACGAACACATCGGAATGGACCTGACCTGGACCGGATCGTTCCCAGCCGTGCTCGAGCAGCGACACATCATGCTTGACGCCAACGACCGTCCTACCCTCGACGCCCAGCGTTTCGCGCAGGTCGGTACATGGGCCGGAACCCTCCAGGTCGACGGGACGACGTACGACGTCAGCGACTGGACGGGCACCCGCGACCGGTCGTGGGGCATCCGACCCATCGGTGAGGCCGAGGCACCCGGTCGGGCGGCCGAGCAGCCACTCGAAGGATTCTGGTGGCTGTATGCGCCGCTGCAGTTCGACGACTTCGCGGTGATCGTGATCGTGCAGGAGCAGCCCGACGGCTTCCGCAGCCTCAACGATGCAGTCCGGGTCTTCCCCGATGGCCGTGTCGAGCAGCTCGGCTGGCCGCGCATCGAGATCACCTACACGTCCGGTACGCGCATTCCCACCGGCGCGCGCATCCACCTGACCACGCCGCAGGGCGAGGCGCTGCTGATCGAGGTCGAGACGCTGTCCTTCGTACCGCTGCACATCGGCTGTGGCTACGGCGGCGACCCCGAGTGGACCCACGGTGTCTGGAAGGGCAAGGACTGGGTGAGCACGGCGACGTATGACCTCAACCAGCCCGACATGATTGGACGCTTCCCCTGGGGAGTCATCGACCACTCCGCTCGCGCGACGTGCAACGGGAAGGTCGGCTACGGACTCTTCGAGCATGCCAGCGTCGGTCGTCACGATCCGACTGGCTTCACCGACTACATGTCGGTGGCTCCCTAGACGTCAGTCGTCGCTGAACCGCGGATCCATGTGGGGGACCAGGGCCCACAGAGCGTTGGCAGCGGTGCTGAGCTCTGCGGCGTCGACGTCCTTGAGCTGCTCACTCCATTGCGTGACGAGCTGTCGCAACGGACGCTCGGACATGTCGCGGCCCTTTTCGGTCAGCACGACGAGCCGGGCGCGGCCATCGTTCGGGTCGTCGATGCGCTCGATCAGCCCGAGTCGCTCGATCCGACGCAAGGTCTTCGACATACCGCTGGTCGTCTGCAGGATGACTTGGCTCAGCTGGGTCGGTGACATCGTGTGCGGCGGTCCCGCGAACACGAGCGCCGTCAGAACCGAGTGCTCCGACATGTCGAGTCCCTCAGGCGAGATCACGCCCTGGATCGATGACTCGACGAGACGGCCCAGGTGCAGGAGCGTCAGGTGAAGGAGGGCGACGTCCTGGTTCGCGTCGGGCAGTGTCGCCTTGACCGCATCGTGCAGCTCGAACGGTGGGTTCACCCGTGGCGTGCTGTCTCCGCTTTGCACGGGCATCTCCTTAGCTGTTTGGAGTAGTAACGTCCTAAGACGCTATCAAACGACCATCGGTCAGGCGCGCAGGATCTTGTCCATCGCCTTGCCCTTGGCGAGCTCGTCGACGAGCTTGTCGAGGTAGCGGAGCTTCTTCATCAACGGGTCTTCGATCTCCTCGACCCGGATCCCGCAGACCACGCCGGTGATCAACGACGCGTTTGGGTTGAGGTCCGCCTCGGCGAAGAAGTCCTCGAATGACGTGTCCGCCTTGAGGTGCTTTCGTAGGGCCGCCTGGTCAAAGCCGGTCAGCCAGCGGATGACTTCGTCAACCTCCGCCTTGGTACGGCCCTTCTTCTCTGCCTTCGTCACGTAGTGGGGATAGACCGAGCTGACGGGAACCTTGAAGATCCGGTGCACGACGACAGCCTAGTTGCGTCGCCATCGTGCTGAGGCAGTCTGGTGCCATGGCACCGAAGATGGAACCGGTCGAGTCGTCCAGCGTTGAGGCAGTGGGCTTTGCCCCCGAGACCAATGAGCTGTGGGTTCGATACGAGGGCGGCGCGACGTACGTCTACTCGCCCGTGCCGAGGTCCGTACACCGGGAGCTGCTCAGCAGCGCCTCGATCGGCAGGTACATCAACCAGCACATCAAGCCGCGCTTTGGTTGTCGCGACGTCTAGACATGCGTACGGTCCGGACGCCGTGGCGCCCGGACCGTACGACAGCGGCTACTTGACCTCGGACCGCATGATCATCCGAAGGCCGACTGCCATCGGAATGACCAGCCAGACGAGACCGGTCACTCCGAGGTTCGCCCACTCCGTGGCAGTCAAGCTGCCTTCGAAGAGCGCTCCCTGGGCGTAGGTGAAGTCGACCCACGGCCACACGTCCTCGAACCACCCTTGTGCGTTGCTCAGGGCCATGAACAGGCCCGGGAGGACGAACGAGACGACGAAGTAGCCGACGATCGCACCGGGAGAGTTCCTGAGCAGGACTCCGAGCATGAAGCCGACGAGCATGCCCAGGACGTTGGCGAGAATGATCAGCGCGAAGTCCATGACGCCGACGTCCCAGACCGTGTCGACGCCGACGACTGCCGAACCGAAGAGGTTTCCGACGGCTCCCATCGCGAGGGCAATGAACATCGAGACCACGGCGATGAGCAAGGTGGCGAGCACTTTGGCGCCGATCACGCGTTCGCGATGAGGAACGAGCGTGAAGGTCGTGAGCCCGCTGCGCTGCGACCACTCGCTGGTGACCGACAAGATGGCGATCATCGGCAGGATCACGGCCATCGGGAACCCGATCGCCGCGGAAAACGCTTCCTGGGTCAGGTCGCTGTCAGGTGCGAACAGGATCGTGGCGGTGGTTGCCAGGACGGCGGCGATGCCGATGCTGGCCATGAGCCAGAATCCCGATCGGGTGTTGAACATCTTGCGCAGCTCGACGGAGACAAGACGCGTCATCGGGATCGGCTGGTCGACGGCGGCGACGCGCGCTACGGAGGGCGCCGTTGCCTCGAGGGTTGCGGTGCTCATGCTGCTACTCCTTCTCGCTGGGTCTCGGCGGTGAGCTCGAGGAACATCTCCTCAAGGCCGGCCGTGTCGGCAGACTTGAGCTCGGTGAGGGCGACGCCGGCCGCGAGTGCGACCTTGCCGACCAGGGCGGGTTCGGCCTCGGTACGGATTGCGCCGTCAGTTGAAGCGGTGCTGGTGATGCCAGCGGCACTCAGGGCACGCGCCAGGTCGGCGGGCACCTCAGCCCGTACGACGGTTCCGGCAGCATCGAGGAGCTCGGACTTGGTGCCCTGAGCCACGATACGGCCGTTGCCGATCACGACGATGTCATCGGCGATGACCTCGATCTCGTGCAGCAAGTGCGACGAGAGCAGCACGGTGCCGCCCTTGTTGGCGTACTCGCGAAGAAGATCGCGCATCCAGCGGATGCCAGCCGGGTCGAGCCCGTTGGCCGGCTCGTCGAGGATCAGCACGTCGGGGTCGCCGATCAGTGCGGTCGCGATGCCGAGGCGCTGGCGCATACCGAGCGAGTAGTTGCGTACGCGCCGATCGGCTTCCTCGTCGGTCAGGCTGACCTTGTGAAGCATGTGGTCGACGGTGAGCTTGGGCAGTCCCATCGTGCGCTGCGCGATCGTGAGGATCTCCCTGCCGGTACGCCCGGCATGCTGGGCTGAAGCATCCAGAAGGACTCCGACCTTGCGTCCGGGGTTGGGAAGCTCCGCGAACGGTCGGCCATCGATCAGTGCGCGACCCGAGGTCGGCACGGTCAGGCCGACCATGACGCGCATGCTGGTGGATTTGCCGGCGCCGTTGGGGCCGAGGAATCCAGTGACTCGTCCGGAGCGGGCGGTGAACGAGACGTCGTCAACGGCGGTGAACCCGCCGTACCTCTTCGTGAGGGAATCTATGGTGATCATGCTTCGTAGCCTCACGGCT
>JAKFCR010000139.1:0-3375 GCA_036676545.1 Aeromicrobium sp.
GCAGTTGCCGCGGCTTCCATCGTCGGCCAGTCGGAGTCCGAGCCCATCACGATGCCCACACGGGGTGCGTCAGTCATGGGATCAGCGTATCGGTGAGGTGCGGACTAGCCGTCCTGCAGCAGCGAGCCCGCACGGCGAGCCTGTGCAAGGACAGCCTCGAGATCATCACCGGTGACCGTCAGGTGGCCAACCTTGCGGCCGGGCTTCACGGCCTTGCCGTAGAGATGGATGTGGGCCTCTGGCACCGCTTCGAGCACGGCGCCGACCTGCGCCTCGAGCTCCTGCACGCCGCCGCCCAGCACGTTGTACATCACGCTCCAGGGTGCGGCGGGTGTCGACGGGCCGAGGGGCAGGTCGAGCACGCCACGCAGGTGGTTCTCGAACTGGCTGGTCTCCGCACCGTCGATCGTCCAGTGCCCGGTGTTGTGCGGTCGCATGGCGAACTCGTTGACGAGCAGGCGACCGTCACTCGTCTCGAACAACTCGACCGCCAGCATGCCCGTGACGTCGAGAGCCTCAGCGACGTCGATCGCGATCTGCTGGGCCTGCGCGGAGAGATCTGCGGCGAGATCGGGCGCCGGAGCGATGACCTCCTTGCAGACGCCGTTCTCCTGGCGGGACTCCACCACGACGTACGCGACGGTCTCTCCGGACGGCCGACGAGCCACCTGCGCGGAGAGCTCGCGACGGAAGTCGACGAGCTCCTCGGCGAGCACGGCCTCGGCAGCGAGTGCCTCGGCCGCGTCAGCCTCGGACCGTACGACCCACACTCCCTTGCCGTCATAGCCGCCACGCGGGGTCTTGAGCACGCACGGCAGGCCGAAGGCGACAACTTCGTCGACCGACGCCATGACCGCCCACCGCGGCGACGGTACGCCCAGCTCGCGGAGCTTCGTACGCATCGTGATCTTGTCCTGCGCGTGAATGAGCGCACCCGGGCCCGGACGCGGCACGTGTCCCTCTGACTCGAGAGTTCGCAGATGCTCGGGCGGTACGTGCTCGTGATCGAACGTGACGACGCCAGAACCTTCAGCGGCACGGCGCAGGTCGTCGATGTCGGTGTAGTCGCCGACGAAGTGATCGGGGATCACCTGTGCGGCAGAGACGTCGGGGCCCTCGGCCAGCAACCGGATGTGCACCCCAAGCCCGATCGCGGCTTGCTGCATCATCCGTGCCAGCTGCCCGCCGCCGATGACGGCAAGCGACAGCGGCGAGGAGGACACGGTGAAACCCTAGTGCGTGCGGAAGAAGCCCCGGCGCTCACTCACCGTGATGGGCGAGAGGTTGCCGAACCCGCGCAACGGGCGCGGCGGCAGCGTACGCATGTCGAACTCGTCGTCTAGGTACAGCGCGGTGCCTTCGTCGATCAGCACACGGTTGCTCCGGGCGACGTGGGAAAGGCGCGCAGCGAGGTTTACGGGAGGACCGAACACATCGCCAAGTCGGCTGATCACCGATCCGGTGGCGAGACCGACGCTGATGTCCGGCAGCTCGGCACGCGTACCGATCTGCCGCACGAGGTCCAGCGACGTACGCGTTCCCTCTACGGCGTCATCGCACACGAACAGCACGGCATCGCCGAGAGTCTTGATGACCCGGCCGCCGTGCTCGGTGATGATGTCGGCGCATCGCGTCTCGAAGTCCTCGACCAGCGACGCGAGCGCCGAATCGTCGAGCCCGTTGGCCAGGGACGTGAATCGCGAAAGGTCGGCGAATCCGACCGTCATCACGGTCGACAGCAGCTCCTCATCCGCCGCACCGAGCGCCTCGATGCGCGCGGCCGCAGCGGCGAGATGACGACGCCATACGTAGAGGATGAGCTCCTCAAAACCGGGGGCGGCGTTGGTCGCCAGCTCGATCGCCGCTTCGAGTCGGCTGCCCGACTTGCCGCCCTCGACGTCGTGCTCGACCTGCTCGACAAGCGTCGAGACCTGCCAGTCGGCAAGGCGCGACATCGTGTGGCCCAGGGCGCGAGTCATCCGGAATGCCGTCAGCTCATCGAGTACGCCATGCTCGATCGAGGCCGCAACGATTGAAACTGCGCGTACGTCAGCAGCGCCGTACGCGATGCTGTCGCCTGTGTCGGGGAAGCCGAGCGCGCGCCACAGACGTTCGCCGGCGTCGAGGGTGAGACCACCCTTCTCGACGACCTCAGCGCTCGTCAGGTCGAGCTCGCCACCCAGGATCCGGTTGACGAGCTGATCGCGAAGCTCAGACCGATTCATCTCTCGCCGACCTGTCGTGGTGCTCGAAGACGAGGTTGGACACGGTCCGGTGGAAGGCCTCGATGTTGGGGATGTCCTTGAGCCTCAAGCCCGTCTGCTCACTGGCATCGTGGATGATCAGCGTCCCGCAGCCAAGGATCCGGTCGTTGAGGTTCTTCTCGAAAGCCACGTCGTTGATGCGACTGAGCGGGATCACCCGGCCCGTACGCGTCAACAGCCCCTTCTGCTCGACGATGCGCTTGTTGGTCAGCGTGTAGGTCCAGGCGAGCCACTTGAAGAACGGCAGCAGCGTCCCGAAGAAGACGAGTACAACTGCGATGCCGACCAGGATCCAGCGCACGGTGGCGTTGACCTCACCGTCGACCCTGGCCTGCACGAATCCCTCAAGCAGGGCGACCAGCAGCAGGATCACGAAGGGGACGAACAGCACCTTGAGGTGCGTACGAGTCGTCGCCACTGTGTGTTCGCCGTCGACCATGAGCTTGCGGGGAAGAGCCATGGGGCGATTTTGTCACGTCGCCGGTCTAAGGGGGATCGACAACGGGGAATGTCGCCTGACTCGCGGCGCGCATGCACCGATCTGGCGGCGTTATCGTCGGTCGTCGCACAACCCGGAGCGCCTCCCTCCTCTGCCTTGCCAGCTCGGCACCTTCGCACCGCTCGCTTAACCGGCGCCCCCGTCGACGATCCCCCTGACGTGCGTGATATCTCCTGCGCTGATGGCTTGGCCATCGACCACCAGGCGTCCCAGCTCGTCGATCGCGGTCGCCTCGCCCTCCAGCGATTGGTCGTTCGGGAGGGCGACGCGCACTCGGGTGCCGATCGTGACGCACCGGCGCTCGTACGAGTCGCGGATGCCGGCAGCCGGATTGCCGTCGGCTTCCTTCCACGCTCGATAGAGCGCCTCGAGGTTGCGAAGAAGTGCCCTGAGGACGATCGTGCGATCGGTCTCGGTCGCACCCTCGAGCAGGAGCGAGGTGGCCGTGTCGACTGGCAGCTCGACCTCGCGCAGCGTGACGTTGAGGCCAACACCGATGATCGCCGCCGCACCCTGCGGGGTGTCGACTCGTTCGAGCAGGATGCCGGCGAGCTTGCGGTTGTCCACGAGCACGTCGTTGGGCCACTTGAGTCCACAGTCGACGCCGAACTC
>JAKFCR010000140.1:0-3374 GCA_036676545.1 Aeromicrobium sp.
CTCCTGTTCTTCAAGCTGGAGTCGTTCGACTGGAAGAAGCCCAAGACGTGGAAGACGTTCGGGCTCGCGTCGCAGGCTGATGCCGACACCACCGCGTCCCTCGCGTACAACCAGGGCTTCTACAACCTGTTCCTGGCGATCGGAGCGGGCGTCGGCGTCAAGCTGATCTGGTTCGGCCCCGACAAGTGCGAGACCGTCGGCTGGACGCTCATCGTGTTCGCCTGCGGCAGCATGTTCGCCGCCTCCTTGGTGCTGTTGTCGACCGGCAAGTCGTACGCCCGCGCCGCCGCGATCCAGGGGCTGCCAGCCCTCGTTGCGGTTGTTGCAGCGCTCATCGCTGCGAACTAGCCGCTGCCGCTGCTGTCAGAGGCCCTGCATAGGGTTGCGGCGTGCTCCGAATTGCCACCGTCAACGTCAACGGCATCCGTGCCGCCTACAACAAGAATCGCGGACAGACGAGCGGGATGGCCGAATGGTTGGTCGAACGCGACGCCGACATCGTGACCCTGCAAGAAGTACGCGCGCCTGACGAAATCGTGCGCGAGCTCACCGCTGAGGCCGGCTACCACGTGGTGCACACCGAAGCGGCCGCCAAGGGGCGCTCTGGTGTCGCGGTGCTGAGCCGAGCCGAGCCGACGGCCGTACGCATCGGCAACGGTGACGCATTCTTTGACGACTCGGGCCGCTGGATCGAGTCCGACATCCCGCTAGCGGACGGATCCACTCTCACGGCGATCTCGGCATATGCGCACTCGGGCGAAGCCGGAACGCCTCGCCAGGAGGAGAAGCTCCGCTTCTTCGACCAGATGCACACCCGGCTGGAAGCCATCAGCGACTCCGGCAACCACGGTCTCCTGACAGGAGATCTCAACGTGGCCCACACCGAACGCGACATTCGCAACTGGAAGGGCAATCTCAAGAAGGCTGGCTTCCTGCCCGAAGAGCGGGCCTATTTCGACCGGTTCTTTGACGAGCTGGGCTGGGTCGATGTGCACCGCCAACTCGCTGGCGATGTCGACGGCCCCTACACCTGGTGGTCCATGCGAGGCCAGGCGTTCGACACTGACACCGGTTGGCGCATCGACTACCAAATCGCGACACCCAAGCTCGCCGCCGCCGCGCGTACGGCGACTGTCGACCGAGCCATCAGCTGGGCCGAACGCTGGTCTGACCACGCTCCCCTCGTCATCGACTACGAGCTCTAGGGCATGCCTCTCAATTGGTGGCCGATCAGGGAGCGGGGCATCCGCGCCCGGCCGACAAGGCAGAGGAGGGAGGCGGCCCGGGGTTGGCCGTCGACCGACGATAACGCCGCCGGGCGGGATGCGGGGCCCCGCGAGCCGGCCATCGAATTGGGAGGGATGTCTGACCATGTCTGACTCCCTCGATCGTCGCCTCGGACTGGTTGGTTCGGTCGCGATCGGGATGAGCGCCATGATCGGCGCGGGGTTGTTCGTCGTCTTCCCTCCCGCAGTCGAGGCGGCCGGCGACGGTCTTCTTCTCGCGCTCGGGCTCGCCGCGATCATCGCCGTCTGCAACGCCTTCTCGTCCGCGCAGCTCGCGAGCCTCTACCCCGTCGCCGGCGGCACGTACGTCTACGGGCGCGAACGGCTTGGTCCGTTCTGGGGTTACCTCGCCGGCTGGGCGTTTGTCGCGGGCAAGCTCGCATCCTGCGCTGCGATGGCGTTCGCCGTCGGCACGTACGTCTGGCCCGAGCACGCCCGGACGCTAGCTGTCGCAACGGTCGTCGTCGTCATCGCGATCAATCTCCTCGGTGTCGAGAAGTCAGCATCCGTGGCGGTGGTGATCGTCAGCATTGTGGTCGCTGTCGTTGTGCTGGCAGTGGTGTTTCTGTTCGCCGGACCTCGCGCGCCGGACACATCGGCGGGCGACGCCAGCGCCGGCGGCGTGCTGCAGGCCGCCGCGCTCCTGTTCTTCGCGTTCGCGGGCTATGCGCGCCTGGCGACGCTCGGTGAGGAGGTACGCAACCCAGCTCGTACGATCCCTCGAGCGATCGCCACATCGCTGGTTCTGGTCGTCGCGCTGTACGCAGTTGTCGCCCTCGCTCTCAACCATGCGCTCGGGGCGACGGATCTCGCTGACTCTTCGCGGCCATTCGTTGACGCGCTCGATGCCGTCGGGCGAAGCAAAGTCGCACCCGTCATCCAGGTGGTGGCTGCCGTGGCAGCCGGCGGTGCGCTGCTGTCTCTCGCGCTGGGTGTCTCTCGGACAATGTTCGCGATGGCTCGAGACGGTCACCTGCCACGAGCAGTGACACTGCTCAGCGGATCTTCGCGCGTGCCTCGTGCCGCAGAGCTCTGCGCCGGTGCCTTGATCATCGCTCTCGTGCTGCTCGGCGATCTCGGTATGAGCATCGCGTTCTCGTCATTCTGCGTGCTGCTCTATTACGCGATTGCCAATGCGGCGGCCTGGACGCTGCCCACCGCCTGGCCACAACGCGCCATCGCGGCGGTCGGCTTCGTTGGATGCATCGTGCTGGCGTTCAATCTCACAATGCCGACCATCGGTGCGGGCTGCACCGTGGTCGGCATTGGAGCGGTCATCTACTTCGTGCGTGCCGCCCGCTGAGGAACCCCCCGATTCCCTCAACGGGCCGCCCGCCCAAGGGAGCCGCGCACCCCCTGATGCGCGACCCCCGACCTTGGTGAAGGTCAGTTGAACCTGACCTTCATGCTGGTGCCGTCCTCAGACAGGACCCGGACCTTGAAGCCAACTGCAGGCAGCTTGGCTCCGTGGTTGGGGAGCTGAGCGAACCAATACTTCTTGGTGTCGTCGAACACCGGCTTGGCATCCTGGCCGCGGATGTAGCTCGGGACACCGTTGGTGTGCAGCGTCATCGAGTCGGCCTTGTGCAGCGAGAACGGCGCGTCGTACATCTGGATCCGCGCGCGCCATGGCTTGCCGGTTGCCTTGTTGATGATCGGTGCCGGGTTGGCGTCGATGATCAGGTTGCGGCCCGTTCCGGCGTGCTGGTTGGTGTTGTTGTCGGCCACTGAGGTGTCCCAGTAGGAGATCAACAGACCGTGACCGTACTTGTAGTGCTCGACCCAGTCCGGCTTCGTGTTGAGGAAGCCGAAGTTGTAGGGACCAGTCTTCAGGTACTTGTCGAAGCTCACGTACGAGCGGTGACCCATGATGTAGAAGTTGTCGTACTGCGCCGACGACGTGGCTCCGACGATGGAGAACCCGTCGAGATCCCACGCAGCTCCGCCAGCCTCAGCGCCGTCCTCCAACAGAGTCTCGGCACCAGCCGCGACCTTGATGTCGTCGACGTACAGGCCCGGAAGCGCCAGCCCACCATCGGTCTTGTAGTAGAAGCGCAGCTTGATCGCCTGGCCGTCGTACGCGCCGAG
>JAKFCR010000141.1:0-1662 GCA_036676545.1 Aeromicrobium sp.
GGTGCGTTGTCGCGACCCGTTGAGACGACGAGCTCGCGACCGTGAGCGTCATCGCGTACGTGCGCGAGCAGCTCGCTCGCGATGCCCCGACGATGCGCCGAAGGACTGACCATCACCCGATCGATGTCGACATGGTCGTCGTGCTCGTGCCAGCTCACGGCTCCGAGCAGGTCGACGCCCTCCCACGCCGTGCACCACTGCACCCGCGGGGCCGCGAGCGCTTCATGGTCCTCCTGAAGCGGCGGCAGCCGGTCGTCGCCAATGAGCTCGGCTTCGAGCGCATATGCCTCGTGCTGCAGCCTCAGAAGCTTGGCTGCGAAATGGGGATCGAGTGCCGGATCCGGGCACGAGAAGATCACGCTGCACCCCGCCCTCTCCCATTGGTTGCTCGCCTGGGACTCAGTATGCCGCGCAAGTTGGTCCTACTGGGACGAACTGACCTCGCTCAGGCTACGTTTTGAGCATGATGCACACCGCCGGCGAATGGGCAGCCGGATACGAGCAGCTGCGCGACGACGACGCCGAGCTGCTCTATCAGCATGCGCCCGTCGGCTACCTGACCGTCGCGCCAGATGGCGTCATCGTCAAGGTCAACCAGACGTTCCTGAGGTGGACCGGCTACACCCGCGCTGACCTGATCGACCGGCAGCTGTTCCCCGACCTGCTGCGGTCCGATGGCAAGGAGTACTACGAAGAGCAGCTGATCCCGTTGCTCAACCGCCACGGCGAGGTTCGCGAGGTCGCTCTCGACGTGCGTACCGCCGGCGAAGGCACCCTCTCGGTGCTGATCAACGCCACCCTCGCGCGCTATGAAGACGGTCAGCCACGACTAATCCGCCTCGCAGTCATGGATGCGACCGAACGCCGCGAATATGAGCGCGAGCTCGTACTCTCCCGACACCGAGCCGAAGTCGCCCAGGAGCAAGCGGTCAACCTCGCCCGCACCCTGCAGGACACCCTCCTGCCCCCAGCGCTGCCCTCGATCCCAGGGCTCGATGTGGCGGCCGTCTATCGGCCGGCAGGCGACGGATCGCAGGTCGGCGGCGACTTCTACGACATGTTCCAGGTCGGCCCAGACGACTGGGTCGTGGTGTTGGGCGATGTCTGCGGCAAGGGTGTACGAGCTGCTGTCGTCACCTCGCTCGTGCGACACACACTGCGAGCCCTCACGGTGATGGAGGCCGACCCCGCACGGGTGCTCCACAGGCTCAACGCGTTGATGCTGGAGGACCGGGAGGACGACCGGTTCTGCACGGTGATCCTGATTCGCCTGACCAGCAGCGACGACGGATGGAGCGTCGCCATGTCGGCAGGGGGCCACGCTCCCCCGCTGCTCGTACGCGGTCGACTCGTCGCCCCAGTTCCGTTCGAGCCGGGCTCGCTGCTTGGCGTGTTCGAAGACGCGTCGTACACGTCGACGACGTTCGCATTGAAGGCAGGCGACATGCTCCTGCTGCACACGGATGGAGCGACTGAGGCCCGGCACGAGTCGGAGTTCTTCGGTGACGAGCGCCTGAAGAAGTCGGTCCGGAAGCACGAAGGCTCACCCGACCTCGTGGTCAACGGCGTGCTGGCCGACGTCCTCACGTTCCAGGACGGCGTCGCCAGCGATGACATCGCCCTCGTCGCGGTGGCAGTGCAGGGCGCTTAACTGGTGCTCCC
>JAKFCR010000142.1:0-10292 GCA_036676545.1 Aeromicrobium sp.
GAGGTGAAGAGAACAATTCCGTTGCGCATGGACTCACTGTAGAACCTGTTCTACTATCTCGGAATACCGGCTGGACACTTGTCTAGTTTGGATGTTCGAGAGAGGTGCGCCGGTGATTCAGGCTGACTACGTCGTCGTGGGTGCAGGCAGTGCTGGGTGCGCCTTGGCGCGACGGTTGGCCGACAGCGGTGCAAGCGTCGTCCTCCTGGAGGCAGGCGGAAGCGACACAGCACGCGGGCTCAAGAACCTGATCGAGATCCCCGGCGCCGTTGCGGCCCTGCTGTCCACCCCACAGCTCAAGAAGCGCGTCGACTGGGGCTACAAGTCCGTCCCGCAGAAGAACGCCCTGGACCGCGTCATTCCCATGACCCGCGGCAAGGTGATCGGCGGATCGAGCTCGGTCAACGGCATGCTCTTCGTCCGCGGCAACCGGCAGAACTTCGACGACTGGGCAGCGGACGGGTGCCCAGGCTGGTCGTACGACGACGTCCTTCCGTTCTTCAAGAAGATGGAGGACTGGGAGGACGGTGCCAACGCGCTTCGAGGAGCCGGCGGCCCGATCAAGGTGCGTCGGCACACCGGCATGACCGAGGCGGCGAAGTCGTACCTGAAAGCGGCCGTCGACCGGCTCGGCGTGCCGTTCCTCGAGGACTACAACGGCAGCGAGCAGGAAGGCATCGGACTCGTCCAACTGAGCGCTGATCGCGGTGTGCGCTACTCCAGCGCACGCGGATACCTGCGTACCGATCCGCCGGACAACCTCGTGGTGTTGACTCACTCGCGTGCGACCAAGATTGTTCTCGACGGCTCGCGCGCCACAGGTGTCGAGATCATCGCGGCGGACGGATCAGTCCAGACAATTCACGCCGACCACGAGGTCATCGTGTCCGCCGGCACGTTCGACTCCCCAAAGCTCCTGATGCTCTCCGGGATCGGACCTGCTGATCACCTCAAGGCTCACGGGATCAGCGTGGTCGCTGACCTGCCGGTGGGCGAGAACCTCCAGGACCACCTGTTCGTCCCGATCTCGTTCCGGATGGACTCGGCACTTCGCCGCCCAACCCCCCTGTACTTCTTGCGAGGTCTGGCGAAAGCCCGCTTCCGACGCGCCGGCTGGGCCGCTGGCGCCCAGTTCGAAACCCTCGGATTCGTTCGAACCTCCCATGCGGGGGTGGCTCCCAACCTGCAGCTGCACGGCCTCTACTGGATCTACCCGTTCCCCAACCAGGATGGCGCCAAGGCCGTGCGTCCGCCCACGACCAAACCGGGCATCTGTGTGCTCCCTACCCTGATCTATCCGGACAGCCGAGGAACCGTACGACTCGCCGGTTCTGACCCGACGCTCGCGCCACTGATCGACCCGGCGTACCTGTCCGCCGCGAAGGACACCGAAGTTCTGCTCGAAGGCATTGCGATGGTTCGTGAGCTGATGGTCGGCGTAGGCGACAATCAGGGCGAGATCGTGCCGGGCCCCGACTATTTCGACCCCGCAGCGCTGAGGAAGTTGTTGCCGAACATCGTGCACAGCGTCTATCACCCGGTCGGCACCTGCCGGATGGGCTCGGATGACCGTGCCGTGGTCGATCCCGACCTGAAGGTTCGTGGCATCGAAGGGCTGCGGGTCGCCGACGCCTCGATCATGCCGACCGTCACCGGCGGCAACACCAACGCACCATCCATCATGATCGGCGAACGCTGCGCCGATCTCATTCTGAACAAGGACCAGGTATGAGCACAGAGTTCAACATCGGCCTCGCGCACGAGCTCCTCGGCGAGGCGCTGGCGGACAACGAGGTCCTGGTCTGGCGGGACCGGCGCCTGACGTACGCGCAGCTTGCCGAGCGCAGCCGACGCCTCGCGACGTACCTGCACCGCGCAGGCCTGGGTGCCCACACGGAACGTTCCGAGCTCGCCAACCACGAGTCGGGCCAAGACCATGTCGCGCTCTACCTCCACAACGGCACCGAGTACCTCGAGGGCATGCTGGGCTGCTTCAAGAGTCGTTGCGCATCGATCAACGTCAACTACCGGTACGTCGACGAGGAGCTCCGCTACCTGTTCGGCAACGCCAACGCGAAGGCCGTGATCTATCACGGCGCGTTCGCCCCCAAGCTCGCCGCGGTCCGTGACGCGTTGCCGAACCTCGAGGTGCTTCTCCAGGTCGACGACGGCTCGGGCAACGAGCTCCTTCCGGGCGCCGTCGACTACGAAGAGGCGCTGGCTTCCGTTCCCGCCGACCTTCCCGACGTCCAGCACTCGCCGGACGACCTGTTCATCCTCTACACGGGTGGCACCACGGGCATGCCCAAGGGAGTCCTCTGGCGCCAGCACGACATCTTCATGTCGGCAATGGGCGGCCAGGTCCCCGGCGTGTGGGACGCGATCTCCACGTACGACGAGTTCGTCGAGCGTGCCGTCGCGGGTGCCGCCTCGAACGGCACCATGGTGATGGTTCCGCCATTCATGCACGGCGCCGCGCAGTGGTCGTCGTTCATCATGATGGCCGGCGGCACGAAGATCGTGATCCCGAACGAGAACACGCACATGGATGCCGCAGACATCCTGCGGACGATCGATCGTGAGGGCGCAGCAACCATCACCGTCGTGGGCGACGCGGTCGTACGACCGCTGCTCGACGAGATCAAGACCGGCAGGTATGACCTCTCGTCCCTGGTCATCATCGGCAACGGAAGCGCCGCTCTCTCGCCGGAGCTCAAGGAGCAGGTGCTCGAAGAGCTGCCCAACATCTTCATCAATGACTCGATGGGCGCCTCCGAGACGGGAGCCCAGGCCTCGCACCTGTCGGCAAAGGGCAACGTCTCGACTGGCAAGTTCAACGTCGGTCCCGGAGCGGTCGTCGTCAACGAGGACCTGACGGCGCTGCTGGAACCCGGACACGAAGGCATCGGCTGGCTCGGGCAATCCGGATGGGTTCCGCTCGGGTACTTCGGCGATGCGGAGAAGACAGCCAAGACGTTCCCGATGATCAACGGCACGCGTTACGCCGTACCGGGCGACCGCGCGCGCCTGCTCGCGAACGGCGAGGTCGAGGTGCTCGGCCGCGAGTCCGCGACGATCAACACCGGTGGCGAGAAGGTCTTCGCCGAGGAAGTCGAGGCCGCGATCACGAGCCACTCCGACGTACGTGACGTGCTGGTCGTCGGCCGCCCGCACGAGAGGT
The DNA here is from genome assembly GCA_036676545.1 of Aeromicrobium sp. Taxonomy (GTDB): domain Bacteria; phylum Actinomycetota; class Actinomycetes; order Propionibacteriales; family Nocardioidaceae; genus Aeromicrobium. The sequence goes on from JAKFCR010000142.1 coordinate 3,182, forward strand.
GGGGCAAGGAGGTTGTCGCCGTGATCCAGCTCGAGGAGGGCGCGGAGATATCCGATGAAGAGCTTGCGGAGCACGCAGGTGAGCGGATCGCGCGCTACAAGATCCCCAAGGGCTGGGTCTACGTACCGAAGATCGTGCGATCGCCTTCGGGCAAGGCCGACTACCGGTGGGCGCACGAAGTCGCGGCGGGGGAGACGGCATGAGCAACTTGCTGGTCGATGACCGCGATCGCGTACGCACCCTCACTCTCAACCGGCCGGACGCCCTGAACGCATTCAACGAGGCGTTGTATGACGAGCTCACCGAAGCCCTGCGCGCAGCAGCCGCTGACGACTCGGTCGCCGTGGTGCTGCTCACTGGTTCGGGCCGAGCATTCAGTGCTGGCACCGATCTGGCCGAGATGGCCGAACGTGTCAGCAACCCGGACTTCGTACCGGGCAAGCACGGGTTCACCGGACTTGTTGATGCGCTCGAGGAGTTCGACAAGCCGCTGATCCTCGCGATCAACGGACTGGGCCTCGGCATCGGGTTGACGATCATCGGCTTCGCTGATCTGGCCTTCATGTCGACCGAAGCCAAGCTGAAGTGCCCGTTCGCCAGCCTGGGTGTCGCGCCGGAGGCGGCGTCGAGCTACCTGTTGCCGCACCTCGTCGGCCGGCAGAACGCCGCCTGGATCCTGATGTCCTCGGAGTGGATCCACGCCCCCGAAGCGCTCGAGACCGGCTTGGTCTGGCGGCTGTGTGAGCCGGCCGAGCTCATGGAGTCGGCTCGAGATCATGCAACCCGCCTCGCCGCGCTCCCGATCTCAAGCCTTCGCGCCATCAAGCGCACGATGATCGAGCCCCTGCGCGAGGGGATCGCCGACGCCCGACGCCGGGAGAACCAGTGCTTCGCCGACCTCATGGGTGGACCGGCCAACACCGAGGCGCTCACTGCATTTGCCGAGGGGCGGGCGGCCGACTTCACCCAGCTCCCGGCCGGTTGGTGAACGGGTCGAATCTCTTGCTGATGCGCACATCTACGGTTAGACTGGACACATGTCTAGTCAGTTGACCAACGAATCGCCGCGACGCAGACTCAACGCTCGTCAGCGCTCGACCGTGGAGCGGTTGCTGACGGCGGGCCAGGAGGAGCTGCGGGAGGTCGGTCACGAGACGTTGACCATCCGTACGGTCGCTCTACGTGCCGGTGTCTCGCCGGCAACGGCCTACACCTACCTCGCGTCGAAGCACCATCTGTTCGCTGAGCTGTTCCTGCGTCACATCGCCCAGGATCACGATGCGCCAGTCGAGGGCGACACCGTCACCGAACGCGTCCAGAACGTGTCCCAGGGCGTCGTCTCCCGCATCGTGACCGAGCCCGAGCTTGCCGCTGCGGTCACCCCGGCCCTCCTCGGCAGTGACGAGGACGTTGACCGGCTCAGGCTGCGCATCGGTGGCGAGTTCGTCTCGCGATTCGAGGCTGCTCTGCGTGATCCCGACAAGCCGGACGAGCCCGTGGACGCCGCCGTTCTCGAAGTATTGATCCTGACCTTCTCGGGCGCTCTTCTCCAGGCGGGCATGGGGACCATGAGCTACGACGAGATGGCTGATCGTCTCGAGTCCGCCTTCGCTGTCATCTTGAGAGGCAACGTATGACCGCCGTAACGTCTGGCAGCCCGCTGGTGTTCGACCCGTACGACTACGGCTTCCACGAAGACCCGTACCCGATGTATGCCCGGCTCCGCGCCGAGGCGCCGGTTTTCCACGCGCCTGCCGATGACCTCTGGGTCGTCTCGTCGTACGCCGACATCCGCGAGGTGTTGCGCGACGACGTCACCTTCTCCAACCGGATGGGTGTTGCGCTCGATGCGAGCGCTTGGACGACAGATGCGCACCGAGTGATGTCATTCCTGGCCCTCGACGGCGACGAGCAGACTCGCCTGCGCAAGCTGGTGTCGTCGGCGTTCACCCCTCGCCGGGTCCGCGATCTCGAGCCGTCGATCCAGCGACTCACCGAGCTCCATCTCGATCACTCGTTGGCGGTCAATGCCGAGCACGGTGAGGTCGACTGGATCACCGAACTCGCGGGCAGGCTTCCGATGGACGTCATCTCGGAGATGATGGGCGTGCCCCAGGCCGATCGTGACGAAGTTCGTCGACTTGCCGACCTGGTGGTGCACCGCGAAGACGGTGTCCGTGACGTGCCGGAGGCCGGCATGGTGGCCGCGTTCGAGCTGATCGACTACTACGCCGACATGGTCACCCAGCGACGCAAGTCGCCGAGTGACGACCTCACTTCGGCGCTGACAACCGCTGAGAACGACGGCGATCGACTCACGGACGAAGAGATCAACGCCTTCCTGTTCCTGATGGTCGTGGCCGGCAACGAAACCACCACCAAGCTGCTCGGCAATGCGCTGTTCCACCTGTCTGCCAACCCTGAGCAGCAGAAGGAGGTGTACGCAGAGCCCGAACATCTGGTGTCCGACTGGATTGAGGAGACGCTGCGATTCGACACCTCCAGCCAGATGCTTGCCCGGTACGTCGTAGACGACGTGGAGGTCGGCGGCCGGATGGTGCCCGCTGGCTCGAAGCTGATCGTCCTGCTCGGCTCGGCGAACCGTGACGACGAGATCTTCCACGATCCCGACGTGTTCGACATCCACCGCGCCAAGGACGAGATGGGACAGATTCTGAGCTTCGGCACCGGCCGCCACTTCTGCCTCGGCGCTCACCTCGCCCGACTTGAGGCCAAGGTCGTCCTCGACGAGCTCGTCCGACGTACTTCGACCTTCGAGGTGCACGCCGACCGAGCCGTACGTGTCCACTCCACCAGCGTGCGCGGCTTCGCCAGCCTTCCGACGACGTTCACCGAGAGGTCCTGATGCCGAAGTACGCGCACCCTGATCGTCGACCGGCCGTTGTCACGGGCGCGTCGTCAGGCATTGGTGCAGAGACGGCCAAGGCGCTGGCAGCCGCCGGTCATCCCGTGGCACTGGGTGCCCGTCGGGTCGAGATCTGTGAAGAGCTGGCAGCGGAGATCCGCAAGGGCGGCGGCGAAGCTGTCGCGCACCAGCTCGACATGACCGATGACGTCTCTGTCGAAGACTTCAGCGCCAAGGTCGCCGCCGACCTCGGTGACATCGAGGTTGTCATCAGCAACGCCGGAGCCCTTGCTCCCGGCAATCTTGCCGAGATCAGCTCCGAGCGGCTCACCCGCGAGCTCGATCTGAATCTGGTCGGCGCACACCGGCTGATCCGTACGTTCGTGCCCTCGATGATTGAACGCCAGCGTGGCGACATCGTTTTCGTGTCTTCCGACGTCGTCGTACGTCCGCGGCCCTTCATGGCCGGCTACTCGGCCGGCAAGTGGGGACTCGAAGGAATGGTCGGCGCTCTGCAGATGGAGCTCGAGGGCACAGGAGTCCGCGCATCCGTCGTACGGCCCGGCCCCACGTGGTCCGAGATGGGCATGGACTGGGATCCGGAAGAAGCCGCGTTCGTACTGAACGAATGGGTGCGCTTCGGCCTGGCCCGTCACCCGCACTTCCTGAAGGCGAAGGCCCAGGCGGACGCCATTGCAACTGTCGTCACCGCACCCCGTGGCGTCCATCTCAACCTGATCGAAGTCAACCCCGAAGCACCCGTGAAGACCCAGGAGCAAGCGACATGACCGTGACAGCCACTGACCTGCTGGCCGACGTACCCGAGGTCTCTACGCGCCTGGACGACCAGGATCCTTCGGTCCCCGAGATCATTCGCGGCACTGGGCACCTGCCGGAGATGCGCGTTGATCCGATCGGCCTGTTCTCCCGCGTACGCGCGGAGTGCGGCGACGTCGGGCGATTCCGCCTCGCCGACAAGGAAGTCGTCCTCGTCACTGGAGCCGAGGCGAACGAGGAATTCTTCCGCGCACCCGAGGAAGTGCTCGACCAGGCCGCGGCCTACCCGTTCATGACCCCGATCTTCGGCAAGGGCGTCGTCTTCGACGCGAGCCCGGAAGAGCGTCAGCAGATGCTCAAGAACCAGGCCCTGCGCGGCGACATGATGCGCGGCCACGCGCAGACCATCGAGGCGGAGATCCGCCGCATGGTCGCTGACTGGGGCGACGAGGGCGAGATCGACCTGCTCGATTTCTTCGCTGAACTGACGATCTACACGACGAGCTCGTGCCTGATCGGCAAGCCGTTCCGCGAGGAGCTCGACGCCTCGTTCGCTCACCACTATCACGAGCTCGAGCACGGTACGGATGCCATCGCGTACGTCGATCCGTACGCCGACATCGAGAACTTCAAGATGCGCGATGCCGCGCGCCTGAAGCTCGTGGAGCTGGTGCAGCAGATCATCGACAAGCGAGTGGTTCGAGGCAAGGTCGCTCGCGAGGATCGCGATCTGCTCGACGTCCTGATCAGCCTTAAGAACGAGGACGGCACCGACCAGTTCACAGCAGACCTCGTCACCGGCATCTTCATCTCGATGATGTTCGCCGGTCACCACACCAGCAGCGGTACGGCTTCCTGGGCGATGATCGAGCTGATGCGGCATCCCGAGGCCATGGAGTCGGTCGTCGCCGAGCTGGATGAGCTGTACGCGGACGGGTCCGAGGTGTCGTTCCAGGCACTGCGGGAGATCCCGACGCTGGAGGCAGTCCTCAAGGAGACCCTGCGGCTCCACCCGCCGCTCATCATCCTGATGCGCCTGGTGCAGCAGGACTTCGAGCTGCTCGGACACACGATCCCGGCCGGCACCCTGATCGCTGCGTCGCCCCGAGTCTCCAACCGGATCGAGGAGGACTTTCCGAATGCGGAGGAGTTCGACCCGAGCCGCTACATCGACCCGCGCCAGGAAGACCTGCAGAACAAGTGGACCTGGATCCCGTTCGGCGCCGGCAAGCACCGCTGTGTCGGCAATGCGTTCGCGATGATGCAGATGAAGGCGATCTTCTCGGTCATCCTGCGCGACTTCGAGTTCACTCCGGCTCAGCCCGTCGACAGCTACCGCGATGACTTCACCAAGATGGTGATCCAGCTCGAGCAGCCGTGTCGCGTCAAGTACAAGCGGCGTACCTCATGAAAGTCGTCGCCGACACCAGTGTTTGCCAGGGGCACCAGCTGTGCCAGGGCGAAGCGCCCGATGTCTTTGGGTTCGATGAGGACGCCGACGTGGTCGTGATCCTCACGGAGCACCCCGAGGAGTCGCGCCGCTCCGATGTGGCCGCCGCCGTCAAGTACTGCCCCGCCTTCGCACTATCGATTGAAGAGGATGAACATGTCTGATCTGACGCGTGCCGAGATCCAGGAGTTCTGGGACGCCTGGCTCGCCACCAACCGCGAAGCCGAGCGCACGGGCGACTGGCGAACGCTGGCCGAGCACTACGCCGAGGACGCGACCTACGGGTGGATGTACTCGCCTGACGAGCACTTCATGGCAGTCGGCCGCGACCAGATCCGCGACTGGGCGATCGGCATCGAGATGGACGGTCTCGACGGATGGCACTACGACTACCAGGCCGCCGTCATCGACGAGCAGAAGGCGATGATCGTCGGTTTCTGGAAGCAGAAGTCCGGCATCCTCGACGACGACGGCGCTGAGTACGAGATCCTCGGCCTCGGCGGATCGTGGTTCGGCGTCGAGCGCCAGCCGAGCGGCGAGGTCATGATCGCCTGGCAGCGTGACTGGTTCGACATGCCGTCGACGGCTCACACCTTCATGGAGATCCTCGCGGCCAACAAGGCGCCCGACACTCTCCTCAAGCGCATGTCCGTCGCAGGTCACGACGTACCCGGTCACTACCACTACAAGGACATCCCCTCGAGCGTGTGGCCCCCTCCGGTCGAGCGCGGCGACTACATCGAACAGAAGGCACTCTGATGACCACGATCACCTCGGCACCGGCCCAGCAGTACGTCGACGGCAAGCTCGGCGCCTCGTCCACGGGTGCGACCTACCCGATCCTCAACCCGGCGACGGGCGAGGAGATCGGCACCGCACCAGACAGCTCGGCGGCCGACGTCGATGCGGCCATTGCTGCGGCGCGCCGGGCGTTCGACGAGACCGACTGGTCCACGAACGTCGAGCTGCGGCTGCGCGGCCTGCGTCAGCTGCACCAAGCTTTGCTCGATCACGCAGACGAGTTCCGGGCGCTGACCACGGCTGAGGTTGGCATGCCCGGCTTCATGATGGGCGCTGCAGGCTTCGACGTACCGGTCGAAGGCCTCAAGTGGGTCACTGACCTGCTGGAGACCTACTCCTGGGAGTCCGATCTCGGAATCGCCTCGCCCATGGGCATCACGTCGAAGCGCACCCTCGTTCGCGAGCCGATCGGTGTGGTCGCTGCGATCACGCCGTGGAACGTCCCGACCCAGATCAACCTCGCGAAGATCGGCCCGGCCCTCGCGGCCGGCTGCACCGTCGTCCTCAAGCCCGCACCTGACACCCCGTGGGTCGCCTGCGAGCTCGCCCGCATCGTCGCCGAGCACACCGACATCCCCGCCGGCGTCTTCAACGTGGTGACACCGCTCTCGAACGAGGTTGCAGCGCAGCTGACCAGCGATCCACGGATCGACATGGTGTCGTTCACGGGCTCGACCAACACCGGCCGGGCGATCATGGCGGCCGCGGCTCCGACTCTGAAGAAGGTCTTCCTCGAGCTGGGTGGCAAGTCCGCCGCCATCGTCCTCGACGACGCAGATGTCTCCGCCGCGGCTGGTGCCACTGCCTTCGCCGCCACGATCCACGCGGGACAGGGTTGTGCGCTCACGACACGTCTCATCGTCCCGAGGGACAAGTATGAAGAGGCAGTCGCGACCGCTGCATCGGTGATGGAGTCGATCGGTGCCAAGGATCCCGCTGATCCTGGCGCGATCTGCGGACCGGTGATCTCCCAGGTCCAGCGCGACCGGGTCGAGAGCTACTTCAAGATCGCCGAGGAAGAAGGCGGCCGGATCGTCACGGGCGGCAAGGTCATTGACCAGCCCGGCTACTGGATCGAGCCGACCGTGGTCGCCGACCTCGACAACAGCTCGCGGCTGGCGCAGGAAGAGATCTTCGGCCCTGTCCTGGTCGTCATCCCGCACGACGGTGACGACGATGCCGTACGTATCGCCAACGACTCCGACTACGGCCTCTCG
>JAKFCR010000143.1:0-4373 GCA_036676545.1 Aeromicrobium sp.
GCATGACCACCGTAAGGGAGATGAACGACAGATCGGACACGACGAGCCCGACCTCTCCCCCGATGTCGTCTGCCTCGATGTTGCGGATGTTGGTGCGATCGAAGACGTGAACGCGCTCGTCGGACTGCAGCGCCCAGACCAGCTGGCCATATCCAACGTCGACCGCGGCCACCTCACGTACGCCTTTGCGCAGCAGGACATCGGTGAACCCTCCCGTCGAGGCACCGGCGTCGAGCGCTCGACGACCCTCGATGTTGAGGCCCAGCGGCCCGAACACCTCGAGCGCTCCCAGGAGCTTGTACGCACCACGGGATGCGTAGGTCGGCCCGGAGCTCGTACGCACCACGATCGCCTGGTCGGTGGTGACACCAGTGGCAGCCTTGGTCGCCACGGAGCCCGCAACTGACACAGAACCTTCGCCAATCAACGTCGCCGCGTGGTCGCGCGACTTGGCGAGTCCACGACGCACCAGCTCAGCGTCGAGTCGCAACCTCCGCGTCACGGTGACTCCGGTGCGTCCCCGTCACGACCTGCGCTTGCCAGCGACTCTCGGAGAGCCTGGTGGATCGCATCGAACTGCTCCGGGTGGTCATTGATGTCGAGCTCGTCCAATGCGTCCAGCCGCGTGAGTGCTTCGTCGATGCGTTCGTTGCCCGTCGACTCAATTCCGGTCGGCTCGGGCTCAGGTGTCGTCACGTCTTCGGCAGGCGTCTCGGTCATGACTTCATTGTCCCATCGAGGCGCACCGGTTGGCCGAAGTGATCGACAAGATGCCACGCGAGTCCCACGACTGCTCGAAATCCTGCGGTGCTCCGGTCGCCCGCGTCGAAGGTCAACACCCCGTCGCTGACCTGCGCCGATGAGCTCCCGCAGTGCGCTGTGGTTCCCTCGACCTCCACGGGCGCGTGTGCTTCGTTCAGTCCGTCGAGGTCGAAGGAGATGTAGGTCGGGCGATGACCCTCGCCGGCATCCATGACGTCCTGCAGGTCGTTGACTCCGGTCAACACGAACAGGGTGTCGATGTCGACTCCGATCGCTCCATCGATGTCGGTGTCGAGGCGATCGCCGACCATCAGCGGGCGCTCGCCCCCGAACCGTTCCAACGTTTCTCGGAACAGCGCCGCCTCGGGCTTGCCAGCAACCGTCGGGCTAGCCCCTGTTGCGTTGCGGATTGCCTGGACGAGCGAACCGTTGCCCGGCGCGACTCCCCGAGCCGTAGGGATCGTGAGGTCGGTGTTGCTTGCAAACCACGGGATGCCTGACTCGATCGCGTACGAAGCCTCGGCCAACTGCACCCAGCTGACGTCGGGATGGAAGCCTTGGACCACCGCCAGCGGACCTTCGTCAAGTGTCGTCACGCAGCGAAGACCACGCTCCTCCAACGGTCTACGCAGTCCCTCGCCACCTACCAAAAGCACCGCCGAACCCGTCGGCAATGCGTCAGCGACGAGATGGGCCACCGCCTGCGCAGACGTGACGACGTCAACGTCCTCGACGTCCGACAAACCGAGTTCCCGAAGGTGAGCTGCCACCTCGGAAGCCGTACGAGACGCGTTGTTGGTGATGTATGCCAGTGACATACCAGCCGACCGAGCAGTATCGAGGGATCCGATGGCACCCGGAACCGCATCCGGGCCGACATAGACCACACCATCGAGGTCAAGCATCGCGAGATCGTAGACCTCGTTCAACGGACGGTCGCTCGAGCCCAAGGTCATGACGACGAGGCTACCGCCGCCTTGTCCGACGTTCGGTCGACCCTCTGACACGAGTCGAGCTCGACCGTCACCCGACTGATTGGCCCGGACGCGCCACGCGAGAACCGACGGCGAAGCTCCCCGGTCACGACCACCACGGTTCCGGCTTCGAGTCGCCGAACGGCACGCCGCATAGCAGTCGTCCAGGCAGCACAATCGATCGTGTCGACAGGTTGCTTGGACCGGCGTCGTGCGGCGGGACTCCGCTGCACGATCAAGCGAAACGAAACGACCTCGTCACCGCTGGGCAGAATGTGGGCTTCTGGACTGGCGGACACGCGGCCCGTCAACGTCACCTGGTTTTGTGTTTGGGTCATGAAACGACTCTGCCCCTCACCATGGGTGAGGGGCAGAGTGTTGATTTCGTGCTGTGGACGCAAACGCCGCGTCGAGAGCCTGTGGACTACTCGCCTAGTTCAGCGAGCCGCTCATGAGCATCGGTGGCCTGGTTGCCGTCGACCGCGACCGTGCGGTGGAACCACTCGACTGCTTCTTCCTTGCGACCGGCATCCAGCAGGGCATCGGCATACGCATAGCGAAGTCGCGGAACCCATTCGCCACGACCCTTGGTGTGCAGCGGCTCAGTCTCAAGGAGACGGATCGCTGCGTCGTACTGGCCCTGGTCACGACGGGCGCCGGCGACCACGATCGACAACTCAATCTGGCCGGCGTCGTCAAGATGCGCACGTACGGCAGGCGTGTCGTACTCGATCGCCTTCTGCGGACGCTTCAACGCGCGCTCGCAATCGGCCATCATCGGGGCGTAGAGATGACTGCCATTCATTCGCTTGGCTGCGCGGAACTCCGAAAGCGCCTCGGCGAACTTGCCGCATGCGTAGGCAGTCTCGCCACAAGCCTCGCGAACCAGACCGGTACGCGTGGCACGTGCTCGAGCTGCAAGTGCGTGCAGATGTGCCTGCTCAGGGTCTTCGTGGATCAGCAGACCGGCCATCACGAGATGCCGCGCGACCTTGTCGGCGAGCTTCTCTGGAAGGGCCTGAAGAGCCTGACGAGCGTACTTGTCGAGGTCCTTCGCGCTGACGTCGTCCGGGATCGGAGGACCGTCATAGATCTTCTGCGCTGCGGTCCGGTCGCCTTCTTCCTGGCGACGATCGCGGCGTGCCTCGTACGGCTTGCCGTCCCTGCGAGGGGTCTGCGGCTTGCCATCGCGACGCTGAGGGTCGCCGGCACCGCGCCGATCTCGACCTTGACCTGCGGGTTTGCCACCACGCGGTCCCCCGCGACCCGCGGGCTTCCCACCGTCTCGGCGGGGGTTTCTCGACTCTGCCATGAGTCGATCCTTTCATCAAAATGCTGGAGAAATGCAGCAAGGCCGCTCCCATAGGGAGCGGCCTCGCGCTTAATGATTGTCCGGCGGCGTCCTACTCTCCCACACAGTCACCCGTGCAGTACCATCGGCGCTGAATGGCTTAACTTCCGGGTTCGGAATGTTACCGGGTGTTTCCCATTCGCTATGGCCGCCGAAACTCTATTGAGATATCAACAAAACCTTGGAGCTCTCCTGGCCTTCAAAGGCACAGTAAGCTTTTCCGGTTCCCGATCGTATCTCGGGAACCTCACAGTGGACGCGGTAGATCTTTGTAAGAAACAAGCCCTCGGCCTATTAGTACCGGTCGGCTCCATGCATTGCTGCACTTCCACCTCCGGCCTATCAACCCAGTGGTCTGCTGGGGGCCTTACCTGGTAAACCAGTGGGAAACCTCATCTTGAAACGCGCTTCCCGCTTAGATGCTTTCAGCGGTTATCGCTTCCGAACGTAGCTAACCAGCAGTGCTCTTGGCAGAACAACTGGCACACCAGAGGTTCGTCCATCCCGGTCCTCTCGTACTAGGGACAGATTTTCTCAAGTTTCCTACGCGCGCGGCGGATAGGGACCGAACTGTCTCACGACGTTCTAAACCCAGCTCGCGTGCCGCTTTAATGGGCGAACAGCCCAACCCTTGGGACCTGCTACGGCCCCAGGATGCGACGAGCCGACATCGAGGTGCCAAACCATCCCGTCGATATGGACTCTTGGGGAAGATCAGCCTGTTATCCCCGGGGTACCTTTTATCCGTTGAGCGACGCCGCTTCCACTTGCCAGCGCCGGATCACTAGTTCCGACTTTCGTCCCTGCTCGAGCTGTCACTCTCACAGTCAAGCTCCCTTGTGCACTTACACTCGAAACCTGATTGCCAACCAGGCTGAGGGAACCTTTGAGCGCCTCCGTTACATTTTAGGAGGCAACCGCCCCAGTTAAACTACCCATCAGGCACTGTCCCTGATCCAGATAATGGACCTAGGTTAGATATCTAGTACAGCCAGAGTGGTATTTCAACGATGACTCCACCTGAACTGGCGTCCAAGCTTCACAGTCTCCCACCTATCCTACACAAACTGAACCAAACACCAATACCAAACTATAGTAAAGGTCCCGGGGTCTTTCCGTCCTGCCGCGCGTAACGAGCATCTTTACTCGTAGTGCAATTTCGCCGAGTCCATGGTTGAGACAGCGCCCAAGTCGTTACTCCATTCGTGCAGGTCGGAACTTACCCGACAAGGAATTTCGCTACCTTAGGATGGTTATAGTTACCACCGCCGTTTACTGGGGCTTAA
>JAKFCR010000144.1:0-5251 GCA_036676545.1 Aeromicrobium sp.
TGTTGCTGATCTGCTCATGGGACCCCTTCAGTCGCTCGCCCAGCCTAGGCCATGCCTACCAACCCCAGGCCGGCTCCCGCGGCCCCACATCCCGCCCGGCGGCGTTATCGTCGGTCGTCGGTCAACCCCGGACCGCCTCCCTCCTCTGCCTTGCCGGATCGGGCGCGGATGCCGCGCTCGCTGATCGACCCGGGATTGGTAGGCACGGCCTAAACACGCCTCCCGCCACAAGGCTGGAGGCGACGTACGCCGTATTCTCAGCACTGTCGATCAAGGAGTCTCACGAGATGGCGTTCCGCCCCGATCAGCCTGAAACTGTCTTCACCTATGGTGCCCCCGGACTCAAGTTCGGCGTCGGCGCGCGCCATGAGATCGGCTTCGACCTCGGACAGCTCGGTGCCCGACGGGTTCTGATCGTGACCGACCCCGGCGTTGCCGCCACCGGTGCGCCAGCCGAGATTGCCGAAAGGCTGAAGGCAGCCGGCATCGAGAGCGTCGTATTCGATCGAACTCGGGTGGAGCCGACTGACGCCAGCATGATCGAGGCAATCGAGTTCGGCCGCTCCGAGGGTCCGTTCGACGCAATCGTCGCTGTCGGTGGCGGCAGCAGCATCGACACGGCCAAGGCCGTCAACCTGCTCACGACTAACGAGGGCGAGCTGATGGACTACATCAACGCTCCAGTCGGCAAGGCCAAGCCGCCGACCTCGCCTCTCCTTCCGCTGATCGCCGTACCGACCACAACCGGAACGGGCAGCGAGAGCACCACGATCTGTGTGCTCGACGTGGTCAGCCAGCACGTCAAGACAGGCATTTCCCACGCACGCCTCCGCCCGACTCTGGCGGTTGTCGACCCGGAGCTCACGCTCACCCAGCCTGCCGGCGTCACCGCTGCCGCGGGTCTCGACATCTTGTGCCATGCACTCGAGAGCTACACGGCTCGCCCGTATGAGTCGTACGAGCACAAGACCGCCGACCAGCGCGTCCCCTACTGCGGCTCCAACCCGATCGCCGACATGTGGTCCGAGAAGGCGCTGAGCCTCATGGCGACGTCATTCCGTACGGCCGTCCACGATGGCGACAACCTGGCTGCTCGCACCGAGGTAGCTATGGCCGCAACCTTCGCCGGACTGGGTTTTGGAAACGCAGGTGTGCACATCCCGCACGCCAACGCCTACCCGATCGCCGGGCAGGTACGTGACTTCCGCCCCGCCGACTACGACGCCGACCACGCGATGGTCCCGCACGGTATGGCGGTGTCACTCACAGCGCCGGCAGCCTTCAGGTTCACGTTCGATGCCTCTCCGGATCGTCACGTACGGGCGGCCGAGCTGTTGGCGCCTGGTGCCACGCGTACAGACAATGCCGCCGACTTCCTTCCCAAGGTTCTGACGGAGCTGATGCGCGACGTCGGCATTCCGGCGGGCATCGGCGCTGTCGGATTCGGCGAGAGCGACATCAACTCCCTCGTGGAGGGCACGATGAAGCAGCAGCGACTGTTGGCGACGGCGCCGGTGGAGGTCACCGAGGACGACGTGGCACAGATCCTCGACGAGTCGATCGAGCTCTGGTGACCGGATCCGAGACCAAGACGACCTCAGATGTCGTGGCGGAGCTGCGGCGAGCCGAGGTCGAAGACGTTGACGACTCGTCACTGGCGCGTGCGCTCTACAGCACCGACGCGTCGCTCTATCGCGTCGTCCCGCAGGTTGTCGTACGTCCGCGATCTGTCGAGGAGGTGCTGGCGACGATCGACGCCTGTCGTACGACCGGTACGCCGTTGACATCGCGCGGATCCGGGACGTCGATCGCCGGCAACGCTGTCGGCACAGGTGTTGTGCTCGACTTCTCTCGTCACCTCAACCGTGTGCACGAGATCGACGTCGAGGCACGTACGGCACGTGTCGATCCGGGCACGGTGCACGCCGTCCTGCAGAGAGCCGCCACGGCGCGGGGCCTGCGCTTCGGACCCGACCCGTCCACACATACCCGGTGCACTGTCGGCGGCATGATCGGCAACAACGCGTGCGGTTCGCGTGCGTTGGCGTACGGCCGTACCTCCGACAATGTCGTCGCGCTCGACGCCGTGACAGCGGCGGGGGAGCAGCTGACCTTGGAACGCGGGAAAGGCCTGCCGTCGCCCACCCTCGATCAACTTCGAGAACTCGTCGGGACGCAACTGTCCACGATACGTACGGAGTTTGGGACGTTCGGGCGTCAGGTGTCGGGCTACAGCCTCGAGCACCTCTTGCCTGAGAACGGCTTCGACGTCGCCACCTTCATGGCCGGCACCGAGGGAACTCTCGCAACGCTCACGTCCGCGACCGTGCGCCTGGTCGAGGATCCACCACATCGCCTGATGCTCGTGCTCGGGTACGGCTCGATGGCCGAGGCTGCTGACGACGTACCGGCTCTTCTCGACTTCTCGCCTACGGCGTGTGAAGGTCTCGACTCCCGCATCGTCAACGTGGTGCGCGACAACGGCGGGACGGTACCCGACTTGCCGCGCGGCCAGGGGTGGCTGTTCGTTGAGGTCTCGGGCGCCGACGAACGCGAGATCGCCGACTCGGTCAACAAGGCGGTCGCCGCCTCTGCGGCGCTCGACAGTCGCATCGTGAGCGACCCGCGCGAGCAGGCGGTCCTGTGGCGCATCCGCGAGGAGGGCGCCGGACTCGCGACTCGTACGCTCCCGCGCAAGGCCCTCTCTGGCTGGGAAGACGCGGCGGTCCCGCCGGATCGCCTCGGCACCTATCTGCGCGAGCAGGACGTGCTGCTTGCCGAGTACGGTCTCGACGGCGTGCCGTACGGACACTTCGGCGACGGCTGCGTTCACATCCGTATCGACTTCCCGCTCGACGATCCCGGCGGACACGATGTCTTCCGCAACTTCCTCGTCGAGGCGGCCACTCTGGTGTCGTCACTCGGGGGATCGCTTTCGGGTGAGCACGGTGACGGCCGAGCCCGCTCAGAGCTGCTCCCGCTGATGTACTCCGACCAGGCGATCGACCTGTTCTCCAAGGTCAAGGGCGTGTTCGACCCGGACGACCTGCTCAACCCGGGCGTGCTCGTACGTCCCAGTGCCATGGATGCCGATCTGCGCGGGCCTGAGTCGTCGAAGGGGCGACTCGATCAGCGCCTGGGCCTGCGACTCCTGCACGACGACGGCGATTTCGGCAAGGCGGTGCACCGCTGCACCGGCGTCGGCAAGTGCCTCGCCGACAACCATGGCTCGAACGGCGTCATGTGCCCCTCATTCCAGGCGACGCGCAATGAGAAGGACTCGACCCGCGGCCGAGCCCGGGTGTTGCAAGAGATGATCGACGGCCGACTCGTCTCCGGTGGCTGGCGTGCACCGGAAGTGCATGAGGCGCTCGACCTGTGTCTCTCCTGCAAGGGTTGCGCCAACGACTGTCCGACCGGCACAGACATGGCGACCTACAAGTCCGAGGTGCTGCACCAGTCGTACAAGGGCCGGATCCGGCCGCGCAGCCACTACATCCTGGGCCGTCTGCCGTTCTGGGCGCGGCTGAGCTCACGCATCGCCTGGCTCGCCAACCTCGGGCTCAGCACCCCTGGCATACGCTCGCTGGCTCGTTGGGCAGCGGGAGTCGACCAACGCCGGAGCCTTCCGATGTTCGCGCGAGGCAGCTTCAGTCGCTGGGCTCGCATGCGCCCGGCACTCGCCGCAGGCAAGCCTGGGGGTCCCCCCACGAGCGCAGCGAGTAGGGGGAGGGTCCTGCTGTGGGCTGACTCGTTCACCGACTTCTTCTCCACCGTGGCAGGCAAGTCAGCGGTCAACGTCCTGGAGTCTGCCGGCTATCAGGTCGAGTTCCTCGCCCGGTCTGCGTGCTGTGGCCTTACCTGGATCACGACGGGCCAGCTGGACAAGGCGCGGTCGATCGTCGGTGACGCCGTCGCGCGGCTACACCCGTACGTGACTGACGGCGTACCGATCGTCGGCCTCGAGCCTTCGTGTCTCGCCGTACTTCGCTCGGACGCAGTTGAGCTGCTCGACGATCCGCGGGCGGTCGACGTGGCGCAGGGCGTATTCACACTCTCGGAGCTGCTCCAGCGCACCGACGGGTGGGTTGCCCCCGACCTGACGGGTACGACCCTCGTCGTGCAGCCGCACTGTCACCAGGCGTCGATCCTCGGGTTTGAGGCGGACATCGCGATCCTCGAGTCAACCGGTGCGACGATCGACAGACTGTCTGGCTGCTGCGGGCTTGCCGGCAACTTCGGAGTCGAGAAGGGCCACTACGAGGTCTCCGTCGCTGTTGCCGAGCTGCAGCTGCTGCCGGCCGTTCGTAACGCGCCACCCGGCGCAATCGTTGTCGCAGATGGATTCTCCTGCAGAACCCAGCTCCTTGACTTGGCTGACCAGCCTGCCGTGCACCTCGCCCAGCTCCTCGATCAATGATCGGAAAGATTCCAGATGGATCACCTAAATGAGCTCGGCTCCGGTATGGCTCGTTTCACCGAGCTCGCATCCAGGGCGACGGGTGACGAACCCGTGCCCAGCTGCCCCGACTGGACCACACGCGACCTGATCCAGCACCTGGGCACGATTCACCGCTGGGCTGCTTCGATTGTGCTGAGCGGAGAGCGCCAGCACATGCCCAAGCCGATCTTCGGAGAGGATCTCGTCGAGTGGTACGCCGGTACTGCCGCAGCGCTCCTGGCCGCACTCCAGGCCGTCGATGCCGATGAACCCACGCCGAACTTCTCCTTGATCGACGAGACGGCGGGCTTCTTCCATCGCAGGCAGATGCACGAGGTGATCGTTCACACGGTCGATGCCGCCCAGGCACTCGGCGTGCCGGAGGATGAGTGGCGCATCGCGCCCTTGCTCGCCGCGGATGGGGTCGAAGAGGTTCTCCGGGTGTTTTTCCCGCGTATGACCGCGCGTGGCAAGCGGCCGACCGTGCAGTCGCGCGTCCGACTCACCGCAGTCGATACCGGCCAGAGCTGGCTGATGGGCCCGCCGGAAGGTGACGGATTCCCGCCCGTGCTGCTGCATTCATCGTTCGACGCCGACAGCTCGGTGGAGGGCAAGGCCGCTGATCTCTACCTCGCGCTGTGGCACCGGGTGCCCGCGGATCGGCTCACGTTCGACAGCGACGACGCCCGCGCCCTGTTCGACGGGCATACGACCCCGTAACTCGGTTTGGAACTTACGCACGCAGCCCGGTAGTATTTAGGGCTGTGCCTGAAGTCTTCAGGTCGATGCACGCATCCTGCCGGGACACGG
>JAKFCR010000145.1:0-4240 GCA_036676545.1 Aeromicrobium sp.
GCGACTGAGCGCTGCCCGACCAGCTCGGCACGCTCAGATTCGCTGAGGCCTCCCCATACGCCATACGGCTCTTGTGCGCGGAGCGCGTGCTCGCGGCAGCGCTCCATCACCGGGCACCGGCGGCACAGTGCCTTGGCGGCATCTTCACGGCGGAGGCGCTTGGCTCCGCGCTCGGCTTCTGGCGAGAAGAAGACCTCCGAGTCCATGTCCATGCACAGACCGTCGTACTGCCACTCGTACATTTCCATCAGGGGTAGGGGGAGCCGCTTGATGTTGACCATGCCCAGTATTTCCCCGAAAGGCATACACCTAAACGTTGCGGATAGCATCTTGGGATGACTGAACCGCGGGTGATCACCGAGATCGACGGCCAGATCGCGTACGTGTGGCTCAACCGCCCCGACAAGCTCAATGGCGTCGACCTCGAGCTGATCGAGGAGCTCATCGCCGCAGCTGAGGCGCTCAAGTCCAATCGCGACATCCGCGCGGTGGTCCTGCAGGGCAAGGGTCGTTCGTTCTGCGCTGGCCTCGACTTCGGGGCAGCGTTCAAGGACAAGAAGAAGGTCGCCCGCTTCTTCCTGGCTGGTCCGCGTGCGGTCAACAAGTTCCAGAAGGTCACCACGATCTGGCGGGATCTTCCGGTGCCGGTCATCGCCGTGGTGCACGGTCATTGCTACGGCGCAGGGGTGCAGCTCGCTGCCGGCGCTGACTTCCGGTTCACGACCCCCGATGCGACGTGGTCGATCCTGGAAGCCAAGTGGGGTCTCGTGCCCGACATGGGCGGCACAGTCCCATTCAGTGACCAGATGAAGGCCGACGACGTCATGCGACTGTCGATGACCGGCGAGCAGATCACGGGCGCTCGTGCTGCCGAGGTCGGACTCGCCACAGAGGCGGTCGACGAGCCGATCAAGTCAGCGCTGGACCTGATCGAGAAGATCATCGAACGCTCACCTGACTCCGTCGCCGCGACCAAGCAGCTGCTGTATACCAACCGTCGCGGCAGCCTTCGCGCCGCCTGGAAGCTGGAGCGCAAGCTCCAGGCCACGATGTTCAAGTCGGTCAACACCAAGATTGCGCGCGAGGCCGCGACGGCCAAGCAGCCTGCGTCATACAAGCCCCGCACGTTCGACTGATCTTTCGTTCAGGGAGCGTTGCTAGGGTGTCCCGGTGGCCGAGAAGAGCAAGAAGGTAGCCAACCAGTACGAGCGTGGTTACGACTACACGAAGTACTGGGACAACCGCGACTACGAGAACGCCGCCGAGCATATTGCGATCCGGCGCCTCCTCAAGGGTCAGCACTACGGCAGCGCAGCCGACATCGGTGGCGGCTTCGGACGCCTGTGCATCCTGCTGCGTACGTTCGCCGACAAGGTCACTCTGGCCGAGCCCGCCGCGAGCCAGCTCGAAGCGGCAAAGAAGGTGCTCGACGGCACCGACATCGCCCAGGTGCAGATGCAAGCCGACGACCTGAAGTTCGCCGACGGCGAGCTCGACCTCGTGACGATGGTGCGCGTCATGCACCACATCCCCGAGCCGTCAGCGGAGTTCGCCGAGATCGCCCGCGTCCTGGCGCCGGGCGGCACCGCGATCATCGAGGTCGCCAACTACGGACACTTCAAGAACCGTCGCCGTCACAAGCGCGAGGGCATCGAGCTCCCCAAGGAGCCGGTCAGCATTCGTACGGTCAAGGCAGACGAGCCAGACGCGATCGCGTTCGTCAACCACAACATCGACACGGTCGTCGGACAGCTTGCTGAGGCGGGACTGACGCTGGAGAGCAAGCTCTCGGTGTCCAACCTGCGCAGCGAGCGGGTCAAGAAGACGTTGCCGAAGAGTGCGATGCTGCTGATCGAGCGCCTGACTCAGAAGCGCTTGGCGCGCAACAACTTCGGCCCGAGCATCTTCCTCAAGCTCCGCAAGAATTGAGCGAATACCGCACCATCGCCCGCGATGCCTCAGCCGAGATCGAGGTGAAGAGATCGCGATTTCTGTGCGAGGTGCGGAGGGTCGAAAGCGAAGCTGACGCCCGTACGTTCATCGAATCGGTCCGCAAACACCGGTTTGATGCTCGGCACCACTGCACTGCATTCGTGATCGGTCCGGACTTCAGCCTTCAGCGGTCCAATGACGATGGTGAGCCCGCGGGTACGGCTGGCACGCCGATGCTGGAGGTGGTGACCCGGCGTGAGGTGAGCGATGTCGTCGCCGTCGTGACGCGGTGGTTCGGCGGCACCCTGCTTGGTTCGGGCGGTCTGGCGCGTGCCTACGGCGAGGTCACCGGATTGGCGCTTGATCACGCCGGCGTTCAGCGGCGGACCTTGCGTCACAAGATGAAGGTGACGACGACCGTTGCGGAGTACGGGAGCCTCGACTCCCGGTTGCGCTCGCTGGGTCAGGTCGTGGACGCGACGCACGGTGCGCATACGGAGATCACCATGGTTGTGACGGATCCGCAGACCTTTGTCAGCGAGGTCGCGCGCGCAAGTGGTGGGCGAGCATCCGTTGAGACGCTCAGCACGGTGTGGGTCGACGACTAGTCAGGCGGTGGCGTAGCGCTTCGCGGCGCGTTCCTTGGCCTTCGCGGCTTCGATCTCGCGATCCTTGGGCGGTGCGTGGGTCACCAAGTCCTCGAGCAGGTGCCCCGTGATGTGGGCGATCTCGGCAACGGCGCGGTTGAACGCTTCTTCGTTGGCCTTCGACGGCTTGGTCGATCCACTCACCTTGCGGACGTACTGGAGTGCAGCGGCCTGGACCTCGTCATTGGTCGCGGCGGGCTCGAAGTTGTGAAGAGTTCGAATGTTTCGGCACATGCTCTGAGGCTAACTCGCAGATCCGGCGCAGAACAGCCCCGTCCCTCGCCGTGAGAGACGGGGCCGTCCAGTCAATCAGCTGCGGTTCCAGCGGTCCCTGGCCGCGACGGCACTGTCGGTGTAGTCCGCAAATATCCCGTCGATCCCGGTCTTGAAGAACGTCTCAAGCACGGCCCGGAAGTCGCCCTTGGCATTGGGCACTGTTCCGATGCGGAAGTCTGCAGGCAGGAACTGATTCTCGTCGCGGAACGTGTACGCGACCACCTTCAGGCCCGCACGGTGCGCATCCTTGACGACCGGAGTGGGCGACGTCAGGAATCCGGAGGCATTGCGGGGAATGATGCTGCTCTTTTCCGGCCCGAGCCAATTGGCGTATTTCGCGACATCGCGCAGCCCGGCGGGAGTCATGATGTCCGCGTACGTTCGTGGGCTTCCAGCGGCGACCAGATCGTAGGGAGCGCCAACAGCTGAGGTGAGCTGCACGATCGGCACATGAGTCAGTCGTGCGAGCTGCCGCAGATTCGACGTCTCAAAGGACTGGATGACGATCTTGCTGTGCGCCGAGTTTCGGCCAGCGCTGTCGAGCGACCGCAGCAACGACTTCTCCATGGGAAGCCCGATCGACTTGAAGTAGGTCGGGTGCTTCGTCTCCGGCGCGACTCCGATCGCCTTGCCGCGCTTGCGGCTTTCGGCATTCGCGAGCGCGAGGACCTCGTCGAATGTCGGAACCGTGTAGAGCCCGTCGTACTGCGTGTTGGCCGGTCGAACGGATGGGAGACGCTCCTTGGCGCGCAGGGTCTTGAGCTCGTTCAAGGTGAAGTCTTCGGTGAACCACCCCGAGATCGGCACACCGTCGATGGTCTTTGTGGTCTTGCGCTCAGCGAACTCAGGATGGCTGGCGACGTCAGTAGTTGTGCTGATCTCGTTCTCATGGCGGGCGACGAGGACACCGTCCTTGGTGCTCACGAGATCAGGCTCTATGTAGTCGGCGCCGAGCTTGATGGCGAGCTTGTACGCCTCGAGCGTGTGCTCAGGACGGTAGCCGGAGGCCCCGCGGTGGGCGAAGACCGTGATGGCCTGGTGACGACCCGTGTCGGACGTCTTCTCGGTGGCAGTCGCGGGAGTCGCGATTGTTCCGATCGTGAGGGCGGCGAAGGGGATGGCGAGCGCCGCCCGGCGCACGTACTTCTGTAGTTGTGTCATGGCCTGAGTGCACGCGCGGTCGGTTAAGCCGGCGTGCACGCCAGCCGCCTGACGGATGAACTTCGTCAGAGAACGTCGAGGCGTCGCAGCACGTTGCGTACGTGGGTCAGCGCGCCCTTCGCCTGGAGGCCCATCGTGTCGTCGAAGTACAAGCCATCGCCGATCAGCTGGATCGTACGAGCGAGTGCCTCGTCCCCGAGGTGCTCGCGGAGGACCGTGAACCA
>JAKFCR010000146.1:0-1915 GCA_036676545.1 Aeromicrobium sp.
GCTCGAGCTCACCCCGCTGGAGGCCGGCGCCGGCTTCGTCTTCGAGAACAAGATCGTCGGCGGCGTCGTGCCCCGCGAGTACGTTCCCGCGGTCGAGAACGGCGTCAAGGAAGCCATGTCGGGCGGCGTCCTGGCCGGCTTCCCGGTCATCGACATGAAGGCGACCATCTTCGACGGCTCCTACCACGACGTCGACTCGAACGAAATGGCGTTCAAGATCGCCGGTTCGATGGCCCTCAAGGAAGGCGTCGTCAAGGCCGGTGGCGTGCTCCTCGAGCCCGTCATGAAGGTCGAAGTCGAAGTGCCCGAGGACAACATGGGCGACGTCATCGGTGACCTGCAGGGCCGCCGTCGTGGCATCGTGCAGGGCATGGAGAGCCGTGGAAACCTCCAGGTCATCCGCATGCACGTGCCCCTGGCCGAGATGTTCGGCTACGCGACCGAGCTGCGGTCGATGACCCAGGGCCGCGGTACGTTCTCGATGGAGTTCTCGCACTACGCCGAGGTCCCCAAGAACGTCGCCGAGGCGATCATCGCCAAGAGCAAGGGCGTCAAGGCCTAACCCAGACAGGATCCCGGGGGCCTCGGTCCCCGGGAGATCCTTTTTTAGCAAGGTTTGGGCGATCCCAACGATATATCCCCTAATGGCCGAAAGCCCACCTAGTGGACTTTTCGGCCTGATGGGGTCATAATGGCTTACTGTTAAACAAAGATTAAAACCCGTACCAAGAGAGGATAAGATGGCACGAGCGAAGTTTGAGCGCAACAAGACTCACGTGAACATCGGCACGATCGGCCACGTGGACCACGGCAAGACCACGCTGACGGCGGCGATCACCATGACGCTGGCGGCGGCCGGCGGCGCGGCCGTGCGGAAGTACGACGAGATCGACGCGGCTCCCGAAGAGAAGGCCCGCGGCATCACCATCAACACCGCGCACGTCGAGTACGAGACCGCCAACCGGCACTACGCCCACGTTGACTGCCCCGGACACGCCGACTACGTCAAGAACATGATCACCGGCGCGGCCCAGATGGACGGCGCGATCCTGGTTTGCTCCGCGGCTGACGGCCCCATGCCCCAGACCCGTGAGCACATCCTCCTTTCCCGCCAGGTCGGCGTTCCCTACATCGTCGTCTTCCTCAACAAGGCCGACATGGTCGATGACGCCGAGCTCCTCGAGCTCGTCGAGATGGAAGTCCGCGAGCTCCTCAGCTCCTACAACTTCCCTGGCGATGACATCCCCGTGGTCGCCGGCTCCGCCCTCAAGGCCGTCGAGCAGATGACCGCCAACCCCGCCACCCAGCGCGGCGGCAACGAGTGGTCCGACAAGATCTGGGCGCTCATGGACGCGGTCGATTCCTACATCCCCGATCCCGAGCGCGAGATCGACAAGCCCTTCCTGATGCCCGTCGAGGACGTCTTCTCGATCACCGGTCGCGGCACCGTCGCCACCGGTCGCGTCGAGCGCGGCCGCGTCAAGGTCCAGGAAGAAATCGAGATCATCGGCTTCGGTGAGACCCGCAAGGCCGTCGTCACCGGCGTCGAGATGTTCCGCAAGCTCCTCGACGAGGGTCTTGCCGGCGACAACATCGGCGTGCTGCTCCGCGGCGTCGCCAAGGAAGACATCGAGCGCGGCCAGGTCCTCGCCAAGCCCGGCTCGATCAAGCCCCACACCAAGTTCAAGGCTGAGGTTTACGTCCTGAACAAGGAAGAGGGCGGCCGCCACACCCCCTTCTTCCCCGGCTACAAGCCCCAGTTCTACATCCGCACCACCGACGTCACCGGTTCGATCACCCTGCCCACCGGCGTGGAGATGGTCATGCCCGGCGATAACATCCAGATGGAGATCGAGCTGATCACGCCCGTCGCCGTCGAGGAAGGCATGCGCTTCGCCATCCGCGAAGGCGGCCG
>JAKFCR010000147.1:0-5322 GCA_036676545.1 Aeromicrobium sp.
GCTGAAGCGCCCACACGTCGGCCTCGCGCTCGACCCGGAGTGGCGACTACGCCCGCGTCAGAAGCACCTGACACAGATCGGCAAGGTGTCGGTCAACGAGGTCAACAGGGTCGGCGACTGGCTGGCAGCCCTGACCCGCAAGAACAACCTCCCGCAGAAGGTGTTCGTCCTGCACCAGTTCAACATCAACATGATCAAGGGCCGTTCGAAGGTCGTCACCACAAGGCCTGAGCTGGCGACGGTGATCCACGTCGACGGTCAAGGTGGGCAGGCCGACAAACGGGGTACCTGGAACTACCTGCGCCAGGACGCACCCCGGGGCGTGTTCTGGGGGTGGAAGAACTTCGAGGACGAGGACAAGCCGATGCTGACGGTCAAACAGACCTGGAAGCGGGTCAAACCCCACCCCCAGCTCATCAGCTATCAGTAGAGCGCAACCTGGTGGTTGAGTAGGTCCGAGGGACGAGGACCGTATCGAAACCACGTACGACGAGATGCTCGCGTTGGGACTACGACCTCGCGAGGTTTCGACCTTCCTGGCGCCATCGGCGCGGCACGCTCAACCTGGGTTCACGCGCGCTCGCAGAGCTCGCTTGGTTCACCCAAAGTAGTCGCCGGCGGCTGCTCCGGATGGCTCCGCGTCACGCGCCATCGGCGTGAAGCGCGAGTAGTGACCCTGGAAGCTGACGGCCACGCGGTTGACCGGACCGGAACGGTTCTTGGCGATGATGATGTCGGCCTCGCCGGGACGATCAGAGTCGCCAGCACCGTAGGCGTCGGGACGGTTGAGCAGCATGACGATGTCGGCATCCTGCTCGATCGATCCGGACTCACGCAGGTCGGACAGCATCGGGGTCTTGTCGGTGCGCTGCTCAGAACCTCGGTTGAGCTGACTGATCGCGACGACCGGGATCTCGAGCTCCTTGGCCAACAGCTTGATCTGACGCGAGAACTCCGACACCTCGACCTGACGGTTCTCGACTCGTTTGCCGGACGTCATCAGCTGGAGGTAGTCGATCACCATGAAGCCGAGGCCGTGGGTCTTCTTGATGCGACGGGCCTTGGACCGGATCTCCGGCATCGTCATGTTGGCGGAGTCGTCGATCACGATCGGTGCTGCCTGCACGCGTGGCATCGCCTTGGCGATCGCGTCCCAGTCGCGCTGGCTCATGCCGCCGCCGCGCATCTGCGAGACGTTGACCTTGGCTTCGGCCGAGAGCATGCGCATCGCAATCTCGGGTCCGGACATTTCGAGCGAGAAGATCGCGCTCGGGATCTGGTGACGGATCGACGCGGACCTGCAGAAATCGAGGCCGAGGGTCGATTTGCCGACACCGGGTCGAGCAGCGACGACGATCATCTGGCCGGGACGGAACCCGGTCGTGAGCCGGTCGAGATCGGGGAAGCCTGAAGGCACACCGTGCATCTCGGTGCCGCGGCCCTGGATCTCTTCGATCTCGTCGATCGTCTCCAGCATCAGGTCGGAGACGTTCTTGTAGTCCTCGGCGGTCTTGGTGCCGTCGACGTCGAGGACTTCCTTCTGCGCTCGATCGACGATGTCCGAAACCTCGCCCTGACCGGCCTGGCCAAGCTGGGCGATGCGCTGTCCGACTTCGACGAGGCGGCGAAGCACTGCCTTCTCGTGAACGATGTCGGCGTAGAAGTCGACGTTGGCGGCAATCGGAACGCTGGCAACGAGCGTATGGAGGTAAGGCGCGCCGCCGATGCGACCGACCTCGCCGCGACGTTGCAGCTCAGCAGCCACCGTGATGGCATCGGCCGGTTCGCCGCGGTTGGCCAGATCGACAATCGTGTCGAAAATCAGCTCGTGCGCGGGACGGTAGAAGTCACGTCCGTCGAGGATGTCAGAGGCCGGGTCAATCGCCAGCTTGCTCATCAGCATGGCGCCGAGAACGCTCTGCTCCGCCGCCAGATCCTGCGGCGGAACGCGTCCGGAGCCGGCGTCTTCGCCCGGCCCGGGCGCAGCCTCGTAGAGCTCCGTGACACTCACTGAATGTGACCCTTTCGCATACGCCCGACGCTATGCGCCCCACCCGACAGTTTCTCCGCCGACTCGCCACAGTAGGCCGGTGCGTCAGCAGGCGATAGGCAGGCGCGCACAGGGGGTGTGCACAAGCCGCCTCAGCCTGGGGAAAACGCCGGGTTTCCATGTGCACAGTCCGTGGACGAAGGTGTGGAAAAGAAGTGGACCGAACCTGCGTTGAAGGCTCTGACCTGCAGTTATGTGTGCCCACCGGTGTGGAGACAAAATACTTGAGCACTGTTTCTCGTCCACGGCCGCCTGTTCGTAAACTTGTCGACATATCGCACACTTTGCGCAGCACATCATCGCTCGTCACCCGAGGAAGGCCATCAATGTTCGCCCTCCGTGACGTCGATCGACAGATCGTTCGCGTGGCGATTCCGGCATTCTTCGCTCTGATCACCGAGCCGTTGATGTTGCTCGCCGACACCGCAATCGTCGGCCACCTCGGCACGCCCGAGCTCGGAGGACTTTCAGCTGCCTCTGTTGTGCTCGGCACGGTTGTCGGACTGTGCATCTTCCTCGCGTACGGCAGCACCTCAGTTGTCTCACGTCACCACGGAGCTGGCGACGAACGCACGGCTTTCGAACTGGCGATGAGCAGCTTGTGGTTGGCGCTGGTTCTCGGAGGCGCACTCGGCCTCCTGACCGCCGGTGCCAGCAACGTTCTCAGCAGCGCGCTTTCCAGTTCGGAAGAGGTCGCAGATCTCGCTCAGGCCTACCTGATGATCTCGGCGCTAGCTGTACCCGCGATGCTGCTGATCCTCGCAGCGACGGGTGCAATGCGTGGCGTCCTCGACCTGCGCACGCCCCTGATCGCCACGATCGCCGCCAATCTGCTCAACGTCTGCCTCGCCCTCCTGTTCGTCTACGGGTTCGACTGGGGCATTCGCGGTGCCGCGAGCGCAACCGTCATGGCGCAGTGGTTCGCCGCCGTCTGGCTCGTGGTTGTCGTCGTTCGGCGAGCCCGCGTCGCCAACGCTTCCGCCCGCCCACGCATCGCCGAAATCCTGGACTCCGGCCGCAAGGGCGTGCCACTCATCGTCAGGACCATCACCCTCCGGGCTTCTCTGGTCCTCGGCACT
Source organism: Aeromicrobium sp. (assembly GCA_036676545.1). Classification (GTDB taxonomy): domain Bacteria; phylum Actinomycetota; class Actinomycetes; order Propionibacteriales; family Nocardioidaceae; genus Aeromicrobium. Next base: position 3,130 of record JAKFCR010000147.1, read on the forward strand.
CTCGTCGCCGCGCGTCTCGGCGACGTTCCGTTGGCCGCCAACCAGGTCGCCGCGGCGATCGTCACATTCCTGGCCTTCGGTCTCGACGCCATCGCCATCGCCGGGCAGACGTTGACCGGTCGGACTCTTGGTGCCGGCGATGCCGCAGGCACCCGTGACCTGACCCGGCGGATGATCTCCTGGGGGCTTGGCATCGGGATCGTCGCGGCAATCGCGCTGGCAGCGACAGCGTCGTGGCTGCCTCAGCTGTTCACGTCCGATCACGCCGTTCAGGACACGCTGGTGCCTGCCCTTCTGGTGGTGGCGGTGATCCAGCCTCTCTCGGGCATCGTGTTCGTCCTTGACGGCGTGCTGATCGGCGCCGGAGACGGCGCCTACCTGGCCAAGGCCGGTCTGGTGGTCCTCGCTGCCTATGCGCCTCTAGTCCTCGTCGTGGGCTGGGCCGACGCCGGATTCACCTGGCTGTGGGTCGCGTACGGCGGCTTCATCGCCGCGCGGCTGGTGACGCTGTGGCTCCGGCAACGCAGCGACGCTTGGATGATCCTCGGTGCGACTAGTCGGCCTTGACGTAACCGACGATCGTCCAGTCGGGCTGCTCAAATTGCGCTGCTCCGTAGTTGCGGAGGTCCTCGCGCAACGCCATCACCATCGGTGTCACGGCCAGCGGAACCATGGCCGGCTCGGCGAAGATGCGTCGATCAAGACGCGCGATGCGGGTGAATCGCAGCGCGTCATCGAGCGTCGCTGCCGCCTTGTCGAATGCGTCGTCGATGTCACCGTCGGCTATGCCGGTGAAGTTCTGGCTCGAGTCGATCGGGTTGAAGCGAGACTGCACTTCGGCGATCGGAAAGGCCGAACCACGCCAGGCGAACGTCACGATGTCGAAGTCGAGTGCCACGACGTGTTTGGCGAAGAAGTCGGTCGCCGGAACGTTCTTGAACTTCACTACGATGCCGACCTTCTCGAGATCGGACTTGATGGCTTGCGCACGCTCGAGGTTGGCCGGGGTGTCAATCGGCACCGGCATCCTCAGGGCGAGCTTCTTGCCCTTGCGCACCATTACGCCGTCGGCGCCAGCCTTGTAGCCCGCCTTGGCGAGCAGCTGCTTGGCAACCTTGCGGTCGAAGGCAATAGCGGAAGACGAGTCGGCGTAGCCTCGTTGTCCGGGCACATAGACGAGGCTCCCAGGGGTTACTCCGCCCAGACCGAAATGACCCGACACGCTATCGGCGATCTTGGTGCGGTCGACGGCACGCGCGACAGCGCGACGGACGTCAGCGTCCTTGAGTGGTCCGCGGGCGCCGTTGAGCGTGAGCTGTGACCACTCGATACCAGCCGCCCGCTGGATCGTGCCGTGCTTGCGCGCGATCGAATAGGTCGTCGCGTCAACGTTGATCGCGTCGAGCCCGTCCTCGATGTAGGCCTTGGCTTGTAGGTCAGGGGCGGCGATGCGCCAGACGATTGTGCTGAGCTTGGGCTTGGTGCCCCACCAGCGCGGGTTGGGCTTCTCAGTCACCGTGCCGGTCTTGGCATCGATCGACGCCACCAGGAACGGCCCGTTTGAGGACGGTGCCTTCTTGACGAAGCCGGAGTTGAACGCCTTGGGGCTCTTGCTGACATTGGCCGGCAGGTGGGGGTAGATGTAGTTCGGCCACTCCGCCGTCGGCTCGCTGAACACCACGTCGTACGCATGGCGGCCGTCGGTCTTGACGTCCGCGATGTCTTCATAACCCTTGGTCGAGCTGACCTCGAAGTCGTTGTCCTCGCCGTTCTGCGCCTTCCAGAAGGCGACCATGTCCTTGGACGTGATCGGTGTTCCGCCTTGCCAGACGGCCTTGGCGTTGAGCTTGACCTGGATGGTCAGAGGGCTCTTGCTGGTCACCTTGACCGAGCTGGCGTAGTCACGGTCGACTGTCCAGCCACCGTCCTTGGTGATACGCACCGCGCCGCCTGACGTCGGGCCGAGGACCGTCTGAGCATCCGACATGGCGCCGTCCGCATGCTGCGGATTGAAGTTGGTCGGCAAGGCCGGGATCGCAAGCCTGAGGTCGCCACCCTGGGCAACCTTGGCTGCCGATGCGACCTTCCAGTCAGTGTTGGGAAGCGATTTGCTGGCCGACGGCTTCGGCGCTGCTTCATCGTCGCCGCCGGGAAGCAGAGAGCAGGCCGACAAGACGAGCGCACCTGCCATCA
>JAKFCR010000148.1:0-2666 GCA_036676545.1 Aeromicrobium sp.
CCCCGGTCTGCCACATGGGCCAGACTATAGAGACACCGTCGCGCCGCGCTCCTCGCGCCAGACGCCACCTTTCGACAGCCGGAGGCACCCGTGATTTTCGACGTCACCGTTGAGATCCCCAAGGGCAATCGCAACAAGTACGAGGTCGACCACGAGACCCACCGCATCCGTCTCGACCGGACGCTCTTCACCTCGACCCAATACCCCGCCGACTACGGCTTCATCGACAACACGCTCGGGCTCGATACCGATCCGCTCGACGCGCTCGTGCTGCTGTCCGAGCCGACCTTCCCCGGCTGCGTCATCGCGTGCCGCGCGATCGGCATGTTCCGTATGACCGACGAAGCCGGCGGAGACGACAAGGTGCTGTGCGTTCCTGCGTCCGACCCGCGCCAGGAGCACCTGCGCGACATCCACCACGTACCTGAGTTCGACCGCCTCGAGATCCAGCACTTCTTCGAGGTCTACAAGGACCTCGAGCCGGGCAAGTCGGTCGAAGGCGCCAACTGGGTCGGCCGCGTCGAGGCTGAGGCAGAGGTCGCCGCCAGCTTCGAGCGCTTCAAGGTCAACGGCGGCTACTGAGCTCGAGTCGATCCGCCGCTGAGCAGTGTGCGCATCGTGTCAGCAAGCACGCCGATGTCGACGGAGCTGTCGAGCGAGCGGAGAGCAGCGAGGCCGATGCCGAGGCTCAGCAGCACGGTGGCTGCTTGCTCTGCCGGCATCTTGAGCTCGATGCCGGCTTCCTTGGTCACGTGACGCACCAGATCAGCTGCGGCCGCGACGATCTCGCGGTGACGCTTCTTGAGCTCGGAGGCAACGTACGGGCTCTGGCGGGCGACCGCAGCGAACTCGACCTCTAGTGCCGTCCAGCTCGGCTTGCCGACACCCTCCTGTGCCCACGCGGCGAACGCGTCGATGCGGCCTTCGAGATCGGTGCCCTGGGTGAAGGCCGTGACGACCCCGTTTATCTGCTCCTCGTGGATGCTGTCGAGCACCGCCATGCACAGCTCTTCCTTGCCGGCGAAGTTGGAATAGACCGCTCCCTTGGAGAAGCCAGCCTGCAGCGCGACCTTGTCGAGGGAGGTCGCGGCATAGCCGTCAGTCAGGAACATCTTGCGGGCAACGGCGATCAGGCCCTCACGGGTCTGTGCCTGACGCTCGGCCCTGCTGACAGTGCGAGCTTCGTTCACAGTCATCGTTGCCCTCCGCTCCCGACGCGGTCTGCGTCACATTCATTGGCAAGCATTCCAGATACCGATAGTATCCGAAACGTGATCAAAAAGGACATCGTCATCATCGGCACCGGCTTTTCAGGCATGGGCGCCGCCATGAAGCTCCGCGACTCAGGCCGCGAGGACTTCGTCGTCCTTGAGAAGGCACATGATGTCGGAGGCACCTGGCGCGACAACACCTACCCCGGCTGCGAGTGCGACATCCCCAGCCACATGTACTCGTTCTCGTACGAGCTCAACAACGAGTGGAGCAAGAGCTTCTCGGGCCAGGAAGAGATCTGGGCCTACATGCGCAAGGTTGCCGACGAGAAGGGCATCCGCCCCTACATCACGTTCGGCGTCGAGGTCTCCGGCGCGACCTGGGACGAGGACCGCAAGGTCTGGACCGTCAAGACCAACGGCGAGGATTACGAAGCGCGCGTCGTGGTCGCCGGCGTCGGCGGCCTGCACATCCCGAACGTCCCCGAGATCAAGGGCGCCGACTCCTTCGAGGGCCCCAAGTTCCACTCCGCACAGTGGGACCACACCGTCGACCTCAAGGACAAGAAGGTCGTCGTCATCGGTACGGGCGCCAGCGCCATCCAGTTCATCCCGATCATCGCCCAGGAAGTCGGCCACCTCACGGTCTTCCAGCGCACCCCGGCGTGGGTGCTGCCCAAGAAGGACAAGCCCACGCCCGAGTGGCGCAAGAAGGTCTTCGCCAAGGTCCCCGGTGCCACGCGGGCATACCGCAACGCCCTCTACTGGGCTCTCGAGGCGCGGGCCTTTGGCTTCAACGGACACGTCAAGATCCTGCCGGTGGCGGAGAAGATCGTGAAGCGTTACCTCGCCAAGAAGATCCCAGATCCTGAGCTCCGCGCCAAGCTGACGCCTGACTACCGCCTCGGCTGCAAGCGGGTCCTGCAGTCCAACACCTACTACCCGACGTTCCTGCGCGACAACGTCACGCTCAGCACCGACGGTGTCGCCGAGATCGTCAAGGACGGCGTGATCGATGCCAACGGTGTGAAGCACGAAGCCGACATCATCATCTACGGCACCGGCTTCCACGTGATCGACGCGTTCGACTACCTCGACGTCAAGGGCAAGGGCGGCGTCAACCTCGCCGACCAGTTCCGCGAGCACGGCACCGAGACGTACATGGGCATGACGGTGCACGGGTTCCCGAACCTCTACTTCATGCTCGGCCCCAACACGGCCCTCGGCCACAACTCAGTGGTCTTCATGATCGAGCAGCAGACGAAGTTCATCATCAAGATGCTCGACGAGATGGACAAGCGTGGTGCGGTTGCCGCCGAGGCGACGCTGCCGGCGCAGACCGAGTTCAACAAGGAGATCCAGAAGCTCGTCGAGAAGGGCATCTGGACCCAGGGCGGTTGCACCAGCTGGTACCTCGACAGCCACGGCAAGAACCGTACGATCTGGCCCAAGTTC
>JAKFCR010000149.1:0-3943 GCA_036676545.1 Aeromicrobium sp.
TTTCTCGTCCGCATCGAGGTGCTCGATCGCATACGTGAGCATGACTCGCGGCATGTCCGCCGCATGCTGCTCGAGGAACGACGTGAGCGCATCCCGGTCGACTCCGCCGACCGAACGCAGCACTGTGCCGACGGCCTTGTGAATCAGCTCTTCGGGATCATTGACCAGCACGGCACTGATCGCCAAGGCATCCTCGGTCTCGCCGTTGGCGATGAGCGGGAAGCACGCATAGCAAGCCGTACGTCGCTCCCAGATGACCTTGGACCTGGCCAGCTCGTGCAGAACGTCTCGTGGCTTGTCGAGCAACCAGCCGCCGACCGTGTGGCGAGCGGCCAGATCGACGAGGTCCCAGTTGTTGATGCGGTCATGCCGGCGCAGGTAGAGATCAAAGAGTGCCTGGCGCTCGGCGTTCGTCGACTTCCTGTGGGCCGACTTCTTGCCCATGATGCTCAGGGCTCCGACGCGCATCTCGTGGATCGGGCTCTCCAGCAGCGTCTCGAGCTCGCCGATCGGCATGTCGAGATGCTCTTTGGCGAGGTCGAACAGGTGCCCCATCCGTACGCCGATGAACGTGTCACCCTCGGCGTACTCGCCAGGGCCGGTGCGGAAGTAGCGCTGGATCTTCCGCAGCTCTTCGTCGGACTGCATCGCGCGCACGCGCTCGGAGAACGCGGCTGCAGTGAGCTCCGTCATCGCACCATTGTGTCGCCTTGGCGTCGTACGCTCGCCGACATGGTGACTGTGGAGGACGTGCGCCGGCTCGCTGAGACGCTGCCACGCGCGTACGAGGTGCTGGTGCGCGACCGGATCAAGTTCCGCGTCGGCAGCCTGGTGTTCGTGGCGTTCTCACGCGACGAGGAGTTCATGGGATTCGGCTTCCCCAAGGAAGAACGTGCCGACCTTGTCGCCAACAGACCCGACACGTTCCTGATGCCACGGCCCAGCGACATGCGCTATCAGTGGGTGGTTGCCCGGATGGCCGCGCTCGACATCGACGAGATGGAAGAGCTGGTCATCGATGCCTGGCGAATGTGTGTGCCCAAGTTCGTGGCGCGCGCCTACTTAGAAGGCACTGATTTGGAGCAGCGCTAGTTCCACTCGCGGCGGCGAGCGATGAGCCGGTAGGCGCCGTAGAGCACCACGGCGATTCCGGCCCAGGGGAGCATGATTCCGAGGAACTCGACGATGTTGTTGAGCGTCGAGACCAACGCGTTCCAGCCGTCGATCACGCCGCCCTTGAAGCCGCCGGGCGAGACGCTGTCGGCCTTGGCCTTCTCGGCCAGCTCGATCGACAACGTCGACAGCTGCACCTGATCGGCAATGGAGGTTCGCTGCGCCGCCAGGCTCTCGAGCTGCTCCTGTCGCTGAGTGAGTGCGCCCTCCGCCTCGATCAACTGACTGCTCGTCGTCGACTCGGCCATGATCTTCTGCAGGCGCTTGATCGACACCTTGAGCGCATCGATCCGGGCGTCGAGATCCTGGGCCTGGGACGTCACGTCCTGGTTCTGCAGCGAGACATTGGTGACCGAGCCGTACGTCTTGAGCTTGGCGATCGTCGCGGTGACCTTGTTGCTCGGCACCCTGACCTCGAGATATGCGGCCTCGTACTTGTCGTCGGTGCTTTCGCTTCGGGAGTCGACGCGACCGCCGATCGAGTCGACGTACGTGCTGACCTTCTGCGCAGATCCGCGAGGATCGTCGACGGTGACGCTGACCGAACCCGTGACGATGACTTCGCGATCGGCGTCCTGGAGTGCCGTATCCGAAGCGGCTTCGTCAGTGACGGCTTGGCGGGACGCGGTGTCCTCGGCGTAGGCCTCGGGGGCACTGTCGTTGCCGGAATCGCCAGCGCTGGCGTCCACCTTGGAGACGCCTGAGTCGGCCTTGGAGTCGTCGCCGCCGCTGGGCCCGTCGATCACGTTCAGGCCGAAGGTGCCGAAGCCGACCACCAGCACGCTGGCGGCGGCCAGTCCGACGGCTCGACGAGTGCGGGTGCCGCGGCGCTTGATATCGCCGTCCACGGCGTTCATGACGGTGGAGCGCATCGACTCGATGCGGTCGTCAGTGAGCATGGCGTTCATACGTTCTCCCTCATGGAGCGGAGGTCGGCACGGAGCCGGCTTCGAAGTCTGGACAGTCGATTGCGTACGACGGCGTGGCTCACGCCGAGTTCGCGGGCGGCGAGCTCGTACGTGTGGTCGCCGACGACGCACAGGTCGTACAGCTGGCGGTCGGTTGGTGAGAGGGCCGCAACCGCTTTGTCGATCTCGGCTCGTATCTGCGCGCCCTCGACCTCGTCCTCGACTGACGATCCGTCTGCGAGGTCCTGGTCGAGCTCGCTGTGGCGGGCTTTGAGTGCCCGGCGCCGGGCGTTGAGTGCCGTGAATCTCGCGGTGACGAGCAGCCAGGGCAACGCGGACTCGTCGACCAGGTTGATCGCGCGGATCTTGTTCCAGGTCGTGATGAACACGTCCTGCGTGATGTCTTCAGCCTCGTCTGCGTCACGTACGACCGAATACGCCTGCCAATAGACCGGGCGAACATGGCGGTCGTAGAGCTGTCCGAACGCAGCGCGGTCGCCGTCGGCGGCACGTGCCAACAACTCCGCGTCGCCATGCGGAGGTGCTTCTGTTGTCGGTGAGGCCACCGTCGGCTCCGATCTGCACGCTGTTTGATCTGAACTGTGATTCGGACGTCTATCCCACTTATGTCGAGACAACCACGACCGTCTCAGTAAAGTGGAAGAACGTTCGCGAGGAGGGACCTGGCATGCGACGCATGATCGTGCTGTTCGTCGGCCTTGTCGCGCTCGCCGTCATCGTCGTGGGTCAACAGCCGACGGACGACGTGGCGGGCCCCGCTGCCGAGGCTCCTAAGGCCCCGATCGCAGACGCGCCTCGACCCGCACCTGAGCCGCGGTTCAGCCGTACGACATACGGTCTCACCAATCTCGACGGGTCAACCGCGATGATCGATGAGTGCCAAGGACCGGTTGCTGTGTGGCTCGGCGATGCCCGGCCGACGCTGATCGCCGAGCACGACTACTGCGGTGGCATGTTCTGGATGGCCAAGCTCAAAGAAGGCGATGCGGTCGAGTTGGACGGCAAAGGTGTCGATGACGGGATCTTCGTGGTGACGAGCCTGAAGTACGAAACACGCAACCAGGTGACAGTTGGCGACCTGCCAGAAGCCGATGTGGTCCTCCAGACCTGCGTCACCAAGACAAGACTCGTGCTCGTCGGCATGGAACGGTTCGAAGCCTGATCCGATCGGACCATTTCCGTCCGAATGTCAACAACGTGACGTGTTCGGGGCTTATCTTGGGAGATGTGCACTGGGGACGCACCATGAGCCGAGGGAGCGGACATGAAGAAGCATTTTGGAGTACAAGACCCCGCGTCTGATCGCGTGGACGATCGTGGTGTGACATCGATCGAGTACGGGTTGTTGGCGACGACAGTGGCGCTGCTCGCCTCGGCCGGAGTATTCGGTCTTGGGCCCCGGGTATTGGCGATATTCCAGTCCATAATTCCCTGATTGTCCCTTGCGAGGGCGCGATCCTTCGCCTTCCGTGAGACCGCGTCCATAGTCAGAAATGACTAGCATTAATCATCCTTAAATGTGCAGACAGCGGGCTGATGTAGGCCTAATTTGGGGCTTGGGAGAGTCACTCGTCTGAGTGACTTAAATGAATGAGGGAGTAACTCACATGTCTGCTTTCAACAAGTTGTTCGCTGTTCTGTCGTCGTTCCAGGCTCGCACCGAGCGTCGCGACGAAGATGGCGTCACCGCCATCGAGTACGCACTCATGGCTGCCGGTGTTGCCGTCATCGTGGTGGCAGGTCTTGCCATCCTCGGCCCGAAGGTCAACGGCCTCTTCACGGGCATCAGCCTGTAAGTCGAACACCACACAGCGCACTCGGGGCGCTGATGTCGCGCCGCG
>JAKFCR010000150.1:0-1891 GCA_036676545.1 Aeromicrobium sp.
CTGAGCAATCCGACCGTCTCGCATCACGGCGACCTGATCGGCCAGGGCCAAGGCCTCGTCCTGATCGTGAGTCACCAGGATGGCCGTCGCCTCAGCGGCCCGAAGTGCTCGTATGACGGCCTTGCCGGTCTCAACGCGCAAGCCGGCATCGAGAGATGAGAATGGCTCGTCCATCAGCACCATGGATGGGCGAGGAGCGAGAGCACGAGCCAGGGCCACGCGTTGCTGCTGGCCACCCGAGAGCTCGTGGGGGAAGCGGCGCTTCAACGATGTATCGAGATCGACCAGCTCAAGCATTTCGTCGACATCGAATCGTCGACCCCTGACACCGAAGGCGATGTTGGCTGCGACGTCGAGGTGGGGGAACAGCGCGCCTTCCTGCGGTACATAGCCGATACCGCGGTGCTGCGGTGGAATGCCTCGCCCGCCGGCGACCAGGGACATGCCGCCGAGGCTGATCGAGCCGGCGTCGGCGTCGAGGAACCCAGCGATGATGCGAAGCAGCGTCGTCTTGCCGCCACCTGACGGGCCGAGCGCGGCGACGATCGATCCATTCGGGATCTCCAGGTCGACCTGATCGAGCACGAGCTGATCCCCGAACGACTTTGAGACCCCACTGATCTTCAATCCGCTCATGCCTCCACCTCCGTAGGAAAGGGCACGGTACGGAGATTCCGGCATGACTGCCGCCCAATGATGAGCTCGCTCCGCTCGCTCATGCGCCCACCCCCAAGGCTGGTCGCCGAGCCAGCAGGTAGGTCGCTGGCAGGGAGATCAGCACCATCAGCAGTGCGTATGGCGCCGCGGCTCCATATGCGACCGAGGAGGAGCTGGTCCAGAACTCGGTGGCCAGCGTGGTCGTGCCGATCGGTGACAGCAGCAGCGTCGCGGTGAGCTCGGTCGTCACAGCAAGGAAGACGAGAGCGCAGCCTGCACCGATGCCCGGCGCTATGAGCGGGAGGGTGACCCGACGAGCGGTTGCCATCCGGCCGACGCCGAGTCCGTGCGCCACGTCCTCGAACACGGGCGGGGACTGCTCGGCCGCCGACCGTACGCTCACCAGCGCCCGCGGAAGGAACATGATCGCGTACGCCGCGATCAGCAAGAGGTAGGTCTGATAGATGCCCGGGAAGTAGCGGATCGACACCGTGACCAGCGCGAGCGCGACAACGATGCCGGGCAGCGCATTGGCTGTATAGGCACTTCGCTCAATCGACGTGGAGATCCGCGTACGGTGCCGCACCGAGAGCCACGCGACCGGAAGCGCGATCAACACCGTGATCACCGCCGCAGCCAGACCCAGCCCGATTGAGGTGCCTGCGGCGGCGAGGATCTCACCAACCGGGAAAGCCGTTGACGAGCCGACGACGAGCCAGTGAATCAGGCTGTAGATCGGCACACCCAACGACGCAGCTGAAAGGCCGACAAGCAGCAGGAGCACCGGGACCCGACGCGCGCCCAGGCGTACCGGCACGACATCGCGCTTCGCGCCCCTGCCAACACGAGCGAGCCGGCGATTGGCTCGCAGGCGCAGGTCCGCCATCAGCAACACCAGGCAGCACAGTACGAGGACTGCCGCGATGACATTGGCACCTGCGCTGTTGAACGACGACTTGTACTGGTCGTAGATCGCCGTCGTGAACGTCGGGAATCGCAGCATCTGCAGTGCACCGAACTCCGACAGCATGTGCAGCCCGACCAGGAGCGCACCGCCGATCATCGCGGGTCGCAGCTGCGGGAGGACAACTCTGACGAACGTCCATCCAGGGCCGAAGCCGAGCGACCGCGCGACCTCCTCCATCGCCGGGTCGAGTCCACGAAGCATCGCGGCGGTCGGCAAATAGACGAGCGGGAAGTACGACAGGGTCACAATCACCAGCGCGCCGGTGTA
>JAKFCR010000151.1:0-6332 GCA_036676545.1 Aeromicrobium sp.
GCGAGCTGCGGCATCGCGAGGACATCGTCGCCGGCCTGGAGAATGCGCCCGAGGCATTCTTTGGGCTGCTCACCGGCAAGAACTTCGGCAAGCTGCTCGTCCAGGTCGGCGACGACTCCAGCCGCTAGTACAGGGTCATCCTGGGCTCACCCAGCGAGCTGAGCCCGTTGGCGCTGCGAGTGCAGGTGCCGCCCTTGGGCACGCCGGCGTTGTAGGCCTGGCGTACGCAGGAGCGGGTCGCCAGCTGACCCCAGTAGTTCGGGTGCAGCGATTCCTGGATGTAGTACGGGCTGCTGCCAGCTGTCGTGACGGTACGGATCTGGTTGACCCACTCGGTACGGTCGACAGCCGTCGACTGCGTCCACGAGGTGAGTCCGACCTCTTCGTACAGGCCCACCGTGTTCTCGCACAGACGGCGACCGTTGAACGCGGACGACAGGTTCAGCGACTTGGTGTTCGTCAGGCCGGACTGGGTGATGGCACCGGCGACCGTGTTGTTGATGGTCGGGAGTGCGCTGGAGTTGGCCCAGCTGGCGTCGCTGTTCCAGAAGCCGCAGCCGCCCGTGTTCTGCCTGGAGTAGCCGCTCTCGCTGTAGCGGATGCCCGAGCCGTTGGGGATCGGGGATGGGTAGTTCTGGACGAGCAGCGTCCACGAGCTGTCGGCATAGCCGGCGTTGCGCATGGCGGTGCGGATGTTGATGAACGCGTTGGAGATGCGGGTCTTCACCGCCGAGACATTCGAGCTGGTGAAGTTGGCGGTGACGCTGCTGTCGTCCTGGCAGTAGTCCTTCCACCAGGTCGGTGAGCCGAGGAAGTCGACGACGCAGGACTGGACGATGCTGGCGAAGTTGAAGTCGTTGCCGCCGATCGAGACCGCGACCATCTTCACGTTGTGCGTGGCGGCGAACTGCTGCAGTGCCTTGGCCTGGCCGATCTTGCCGGCACCGTTGTCGTAGAAGTCGAGGCCCGGTTTGAAGTACGAGCCGCCCGCGTCTGTGGCCGTCTTGGCGCCGGAGCAGGCGAGGTTGACGCTGCTGACGCCTCCGCCGATCTTGATCTCGGCGCTCTTGCTGCGGTGACACCGTTCGATCGTCTCGGCGTTGTTGGAGGCGTTGTCGAAGTACGCGGTGCTGCCCAACGCGTCGGCGGAAGCCGAGTTGCTGTTGGAGGAGCCAGCCCAGCGTCCGGCCTCGCCGGAGATGTAGGAATCACCGACGGAAGCAACCCACGGCGTACCGACGCCGGGGCCATCCGCGTGTGCGGGCGTCGAGACGAATGTCATTCCGACTAGTGAGAGCGTGAGCGCGCCCGCAAAGGTACGGGCTCGGGTGACCACCGACATGCAATCCTCCTGGGATAGGGCCTCCCGCCCGGACTGAACGTAGTGGTCTACGTCACATTTGGGAAGGATCGGGCCATCTCGTGTTGACCTGGAGCGCACTCCAGGGTGAATGCTGCAGTCATGACCGTGACCGCCAATCAATTGCCGAGTGGCCCCGCTGAGGGACTGACGATCAGCGCCGCAGCTGTTGCGAGTGGGCTGACCGTCGACACACTGCGCTACTACGAGAAGGAGGGGCTCACGCTCCACCCGCCGGAGCGGTCGTCTTCGGGGCAGCGCAGGTATGCCGAAAGCGACGTCCGGTGGCTCGGGACGCTCGTGATGCTCCGCAAGACCGGCATGCCGATCCGCGACATCCGCCGCTTCGTCGATCTCTACCGGGTCGAGGGCAGCGAGCCCGACCGGCTGGCGATTCTCGAGTCGCACCGCGAACACGTACGGGAACAGCTCCGCGAGGTACAGACGCATCTCGAGGCCATTGATCGAAAAATCGATTTCTACAACGACAAGGTGATGAACAAGTGAAGAGCACAGCATGGGGAAGCCAGGGACTCGAGGCCAGCATCGAAGGGCTCGGTGCAATGGGTATGTCCTTTGCCTACAGCGACCGAGACGACGAGGAGTCAGCGGCGACACTTAACCGCGCGCTCGACCTCGGCGTCTCGATGATCGACACGGCCGAGATCTACGGGCCGTTCCTCAACGAGCGACTGATCGGCAAGGTCATCGGCAAGCGTCGTGACGAGTACGCCCTCGCCACGAAGTTCGCCACGCACCTTGAGGACGACGGCACGGCCGGTCCGCCCGATGGCAGCCCGACGTATGCCCGCCGGGCTCTCGAGCGCTCGCTCCGCAATCTGAACATGGACACGATCGACCTGTACTACCTGCACCGCGTCGACCCCAACACCCCGATCGAGGAGACGGTCGGCGCGATGGCTGAGTTCGTGAAGGAGGGCAAGGTCCGCTACCTCGGCCTGTCCGAAGCGGCACCAGAGACGATCCGGCGCGCGCACGCCGTTCACCCGATCACGGCGGTGCAGACCGAATACTCGCTGTTCGAGCGCAGTCCGGAGGTCAACGGCGTGCTCGACACGACTCGCGAGCTCGGCATCGAGTTCGTCGCCTACTCGCCGCTCGGCCGCGGTGTTCTCACGGGCGCGATCTCATCGCCGGATGACCTGGCCGCGGACGACTGGCGGCGGCACAATCCCCGCTTCACCGAGGAGAACCTGCTGCAGAACGTCACGGTCGTCGACAAGGTGCGTGCTTTGGCGGGCGCGAAGGGCATCACGCCCGGCCAGCTCGCGCTGGCCTGGGTCCTGCACCAGGAAGGCGTCGTCACGATTCCTGGCACGAAGCGTCGTACGTACCTCGAGGAGAACGTCGCCGCAGCCGACGTCTCGCTCAGCACCGAGGATCTCGCCGCACTCGAGGAGGCTGCACCGGTGGGTGTCGCCGCCGGTGACCGCTATCCCGAAGCCGGTATGAAGGGCGTGCACCTCTGAGGGCTTAGCCCTTGGCGTGCGCGAGGACCCAGTCGAGCAACGGCTGGGCCTCGCGCCAGTCAGCGCGGATGCGGTCGAGCAGCTCGGGTGTGTGGACGAACGGCTCGAAGCCATAGTTCTTGCCCAGCGTCATCGACTTGTGCCGGAGCAGCTCGATTCGCGGATGATCAGCGTCGTACCCGCGGGGCGATGTCTTGAGCTTGTCGCCTCCGAGCTCCCAACCCGCTGACTGCGCCGTCGTGAGGATGGCTTCGAGCTCGGGTCCATGGCGGTCGTGGACGATCGCTTCGCGCACGCTTGCGAGGCGGGCAGCCGACGCCTCATAGAAGCCGGCGCCGACGCGGACCCCGGGTGCGCCAACCTGCACGTACCAACCAGTGGAGGGTCCCGCCGCGACGAACGCGCCCTGGGCCGTCTTGTACGGCGTCTTGTCCTTGGCGAAGCGCACATCGCGATAGGGCCGGAACACCTTGCCTTCACCGAACTCGTCGCTGAGCTCCGCCATCAGCGCCTTCATTGGAGCCGCGACCTCGGTGTCGTACGTCTGGCGGTTCGCCTCCCAGAACGTCCTGGTGTTGTCCATCTCGAGGTCGTCATAGAAGTCGAGCGCAGCAGCCGAGAACCCGGTGAACATGGGACTGAGGTTACCGAGCGGTGCCTCGACGCCTCTGAAGCCAGGATCCGGTCTTGGGGTGCCCGGCGCACCAGTTGTCTGCTGGGACCTGCGACTGGACTTGTGCGACATGAGATCCGCACCCTGCCCAAGTGACCTTGTGGCAGGTCTTGCACTTCACGGGGTGACACATGGTCAGAACCTTTCAGCTGAATCAAGCAGGGGTTTCTCCGGACTCGAGCGACTCGGCGAATTCGCAGAATGCCGCATAGGCGCGAGGTCCGTGAATCGTGGCTGGCCCGCCACCCATCAGGAACGTCACTCCGATGGCTTCAGCCGCTTCCTGGCGACTAGCGCCGGCTCGGACGGCGGCCTGCGAGTGCGACGCAATGCAGCCATCGCACCCTTCCACCACGCCAATTGCCAGGGCAATGAGCTCCTTGGTCTTTACATCCAGAGCGCCCGCCGCGAATGCTCCTTTGTGGAGCTCGCTGAAGCCCTTGTAGACGTCGGGGATGGCGTGTCTAAGGTCCCGCGAGAGCGGTCGAAGGTCTTGCAGCACGGCCTTGCCGTGTTCGTGTTGGTCGTGGGTCGTATGCATCTTGGTGCCTCCCGCAGAGTGCTGTTACCAGGTCGAGGTTGACGACTTGCGAATACCCTAGGGGGTATCTAGGATGAATGTCAAAACACCCCTAGGGGTATATTCCATCGCCCGGAGGCGACCATGACGCACACCTTCACCATGACGAGATCCGTTGACCGTCCGTTCGACCAGACCGTCACAGTCACGCGTGCGGCGCTGGCCGAGGAAGGATTCGGAATCATCACCGAGATCGATCTGAGCACCACGCTGATGGAGAAGCTCGGGGTCAGCACGCCGCCGCAGGTGATTCTTGGTGCCTGCCGCCCCCAGCTCGCTCACCGAGCGATCATGATCGACCCCTCGATCGCAGCCATGCTGCCGTGCAACGTGGTCATTCGACAGGTCGACGAAGATTCGTGCGTCGTGGAAGTGTTTGATCCCGACGAGATGGCACGCATCTCGAACGACGATGGACTGAAGGACGTGGCGACGGATGCACGGGACCGACTGGTCGCCGCCCTGGATGCTTTGGCCCAGACAACTCAGGAGGATTGATGGAGCTCAACCCCGAATCGATGACCCCGATCATCAATCGGATCAAGCGGGCCCAAGGTCAGCTGGCCGGCGTGCTTCGCCTCATCGAGGAGGGTCGCGACTGCGAGCAGGTCGTCACCCAGTTGGCCGCGGTTTCCAAGGCACTCGACAAGGCGGGTTTTGCCATCATCGCAACCGGACTGGAGCAGTGCTTTGCGGCCGGTGACGGAGTCGGCGACGTGGATGTCCAGAAGATGGAGAAACTCTTCCTGTCGCTGGCTTGAGTTCGTGGCTAGTCGCCGGCCGACGGGATGAGGTCGCCGAACAGGGCGGTGAGTGATGACTCGACCTGTGAGCGCGTGGCAATCGGGTCTGCGGAGTGAGCGATGAGGAGTGCGCCCTCAACGACGGCACTGAGCACGAGCTGCGCGAGCAGCGGCGCCGGGCGCGAATCATCGACGGCGGGGGACTCCGAGAGCAACGCAATCAGGAGCCCGAGGCCGTACTGCGCCTCGAGCTCTCGCCAGGTCTGCCATCCGAGAACCGCTGGGGCGTCTGTCAGGGCGATCTGGCGTACCTCGGCGCGTTCGCAGATGTCGAGGAACGCAGACAGTGCCCGGGACAGTAGGTCCTGATCGCCACCTGCTGCAACGAGGTCGGCGAGCTCCTGAGTGATCCCGAACTCGACCTGCTCGAAGACGGCGCGAAAGAGCCCGCGCTTGTCCCCGTAGTGGTGGTGTAGTGCTCCCCGGGTGACGCCAGCCGCTCGTACGATCTCGTCGGCGGACACTGCCGCGAACCCGCGCTCAGCGAACAGTGGCCGCGCCGCGTCGAGCAGCGCAGTCTGCGTCGCCAGCCGGCGATCCTCCTGACTAGGCGCCAACGCGAGCCACGAACTCGACGATGTGAGCTGCAAGCTCAGCCGGCTGATCCTCGGGGATGAAGGTGTACGAGTCGGCGATCTCGACGATGGTGGCGTTGGGCACCTTTTCGGCCAGGCGGTGGGCCAGTGACAGCGGAAACAGCTTGTCCTCGGTCGCCCACGCCAGCAGGACCGGCTTGTCGAACGCCGGGAGCTTCTCGGCGGCCTCGAACGTGTGCCGCTTGCTCACGGTCTTGAGGAACCGTGCCAGATCCTTGCGAATGGCCCGGTTGTGACGGCTCGGGCCGAGGTACGACCTGACAGTCTCCGGCGCGATGGGGCGTTTCGACACCCAACCGAACGTGATCGGCAGGCGCTGCATGAACTTGGGTCGGATCACCTGGGTCAGTGCCGCCATGGAACCCGGTGCCTTGGCGAGCTTGGGCAGGAGGGCGAACGCCGGCGGGAAGAACCGCTCGAATGCATCGCACGTCGCGAGCACGACACCGCCGATGCGTTCAGGGTGGCGTGTCATCAGGATCTGGGTAATCGCACCGCCGGTGTCGTTGGCGACAATCGTGACGTCCGTGAGGTCCAGCTTCTCGAGGAACGCTGCGATCAGGTCGGCCACACCAGGCGGGGTCAGGTCGGCCTCTGGCACCGGGATCGAGTGCGAGCCGAGCGGCCAGTCGACGGTGTACGTGTGCAGGCCGGCCTCGACGGCGGCGGGCACGACGTTGCGCCAAAGATCGGCGTTGACCAGCAGGCCATGGACGAAGACCACGACGCGGCCTTCGATGGCGCCGTTCTCGAAGTAGCGGACCGTGCCCGAGCCGAGGTCGACCTCGTGCACGACGCCGAGAGCTTCAGGGCGAGTTGTGGGAGTCATG
>JAKFCR010000152.1:0-6376 GCA_036676545.1 Aeromicrobium sp.
CGGAACCCGACGAACTCGTGCCCGTACGTCGACACTCCCTTGCGCACAGCTCCTCGGATGACTGCGTTGAGTCCGGGGCAGTCGCCTCCGCCGGTCAGCATGCCGATGCGCATTCAAGCTCCTAGATCGTGAGTGAGGTCGGTTGAATCATTCGAGAGGTTTGATGTCGTCCCAGACTTCGTCAGCAGCGGCACGGTCGACGGCCTTCGCGGCGGCCCGCTCGACGTCGCGATCACGCTTCTTGGAGTCCTGCGCGTAGAGGTCGACGTACTCCTGGTCCGACAGGCGCATGATCTCGTACATGATCTCGTCGGTGATCGCTCGCAGGATGTAGCGATCGTCCTGCATGCCCTCATAGCGGCTGAAGTCGAGCGGCTTGCCGAAGCGCACGCCCGGGCGCGCGAACTTGCCGAAGATCTTGCCGGGAGGGGCCACGACGTCGGTGCCGATGACAGCGAGCGGGATGACGGGCACGCCGGCTTCGAGCGCGAGGCGCGCGACGCCCGTACGACCGCGGTAGAGCTTGCCGTCGTGCGAACGGGTGCCCTCGGGGTAGATCCCGCACACCTGGCCGTCGTCCAGCAGCCGCAGCTGCGTCTTGATCGCACCTGCAGCGGCCGAACCGCTCGTACGGTCGATCGGTACCTGCCCGGCGCCCGAGAAGAACGTCTTCTGGAGCCAGCCCTTGATCCCTGAGCCCTCGAAGTACTCAGCCTTGGCGACGAACGTCACCCGGCGAGGGATGACGAGCGGCATGAACAACCAGTCGCTGTAGGACAGGTGGTTGCTCGCCAGGATGGCGGCGCCTTCCTTCGGAACGTTCTCCGTGCCCTCCGCCCATGGCCGGAAGATCAACTTGAGCACTGGACCCAGCGCAAGGAACTTCAAGAACCAATAGAACACGGACGAGACACTACTCCGTACGCGGCAGTGCTCGCAGGTCACTGGCCGACGACCTTTCAGATGAGGGAAGATGGGCCATATGAGCTCACCTTCTCCCGTTGCCGTCGTTCCCGGGGCCGAACCCTTCTCCGCCGATGGTGGACGCATTGGTGTCCTGCTGAGTCACGGGTTCACCGGCTCGCCGGCTTCGATGGTTCCGTGGGGCAAACACCTTGCTGAGCAGGGCTACACCGTGCGGGTCCCTCGCCTGCCGGGACACGGCACGACGTGGAAGGACATGAACCGCACCCGCTGGGAAGACTGGTACGCCGAGCTCGACAAGACGCTCACCGAGCTACATACGAGATGCGACAAGGTCGTCGTCGCCGGTCTCTCGATGGGTGCCGGCCTGGGACTCCGTCTGGCGCAACAGCGACCCGCGGACGTGGACGCGCTCGTCCTGGTCAACCCAGCCATCAATCTGGCGCGATTCGACGTCAAGCTCGTACCCGCGCTGCAGTGGTTCATCCCTGCCTTGCCCGGCATTGGCAACGACATCAAGCAGGCCGGCGGAGACGAGGTCGGCTACGACAAGACTCCGCTGAAGGCCCTGGCATCGCAGCTGAAACTGTGGAAAGCCATCCGAGCTGACCTCGGCAAGGTCACCCAGCCATTGATCCTGTTCCGCTCCGACGACGACCACGTCGTCGACATCACCTCGAAGGAACTGATCCTCGCCAACGTCTCCTCCTCCGTGAAGGACTTCGTCGAGCTCAAGGACAGCTTCCACGTCGCAACGATCGACAACGACGCGCAGTTGATCTTCGACCGCACTTCCGCGTTCATCGCCGAGCACGTCGGGGCAGGTCGTGCCTGAGCGCCAGCGAAGGGACCAACAGGTATCGAGCACGCCGTTGCCTTCTACCGTGCTCTTTCCTAGGAGGCTGCGGCGTGCCTGACAAGGACGACTTCGACAAGATCGTCGAAGGACTCGACCTCGATCTCGACTTCCCGGACGAGGTGCCCGAACCTGAGCCGGTCGAGCCTGCGCCGCTGGTCTGGTCGGACGACACCGAACCAGTCGAGGCTGAAGAGCCGTTCTACCGCAAGGTCGAGCCAACGCCGCGGCGTCCGCGTAGTCGCGCCATGACGTTGGCCTGGATTGGTCTGGCAGGCGCACCCTTGGCGCTGGTGATTGCCACCATGTTCGGCGAGATCCTGCCGCGTCCCATCCTGGGAGCAGCGGTTCTCACTTTCGTCGCAGCGGCGATCTACCTGGTTTCGCAGCTGCCCGAGCACGGGCCCGGGCGCTCGGATTGGCCGGACGACGGCGCCGTGCTGTGAGTCGGGCCATGTCGGCCGCGCCGATCAAACCTGCCTCGGGCCCAAGGTGCGCTCGCGCGATGCGCGCCTCGGCGCGATAACCGCGGCCCGTCAACGTGCGGCTGTAGGCAGCCTTGGCCGGTTCGATCAGGAGGTCTCCTGCATCGCTCACCCCCCCGCCGATCACGAACATCCCGGGATCGAGAGCTGCTGCGAGGTTGGCGATGCCAACACCCAGCCAATCGCCGACGTCGGCAAGCCATTCGATCGCCTCGGCGTTGCCCTCGTCGGCGTACCTGCTCACGAATGAACCTTCGATGCGTTCGATGTCTCCGCCGGCATCCGCCAGCATCGCCTTGCCGAAGTCGGTCCCATCAGCCGCGGCAGCCCTGCCGCGTCGGGTGAGCACACGACCACTGGCGTACTGCTCCCAGCAGCCGTGGTTGCCACATTCGCACGGTCGCCCGTCGGGTACGACCTGCATGTGCCCGAACTCGCCCGCGATCCCGAACTTGCCGCGATAGGGCTGACCGTCGATGACAATCGCGCCACCGATTCCCGTGCCCAGCGTGATCAGCACGAGGTCAGCTTCACCCTGCGCAGCTCCGAAGCGCCACTCCGCCCAGCCACTGGCGTTGGCGTCGTTGTCCACCATGACCGGCAGTCCCGTACGACGAGCCACCGAGTCACGTAGTGGCTCATTGCGCCATGCCAGGTGCGGCGCGAACAACACAGTCGACTGTGTTGCGTCGACGAATCCCGCGGCGCCGATGCCGACGGCGATGATGTGATGCTCGCGGCGGAACTCCTCGGTGATCTCGGCGATCGCGTCGATCACGGCAAGAGGTTCGGTCGTCGGGGTTTCACGTTTCAGCCGCGCGAGGATGCGTCCATCCTCGTCGACAACTCCCGCGGCGATCTTGGTACCGCCAATGTCGATACCGATCGCCAATTTGTCTGCCATTAGAAGGATTCGCTCCTCGCGAGGTCTGCGGCGCCAATGATGCCGGCGGCGTTGCCGAGGGCAGCGAGGCGGACCTCGGCCTGCGGTCGATGCGCGCGCGCTGGCAGGTGGGTCTCGAAGGCTTCTACGACGGGGGCGAGCAACAGATCTCCTGCAGCCGCTACTCCACCACCGATCGCGACGACGCGCGGATCGAGGATCGAAGCCAGAATCGCGATTCCCTCGCCGATCCATTGACCCAGCTCGGCCAACAGCTCGATCGAAAGCGCGTCGCCGCCATGGGCCAGCGCGGTGAGACCCGGACCGGTGATCTTTGTGAGGTCGCCGTCAGCCAGTGCCTTCAACGCCGCGGTTCCGCGGTCACCGTTCGCCACTCGCTCACGAGCCACGCGTACGAGGGCGCTGCCACTCGCGTACTGCTCGAAGCAGCCGTGCTCACCGCATCCGCACTCGATGCCGTTGGGCACGATGCGCATGTGGCCGATCTCGGCCGCGATGCCGAAGCCGCCGCGGTAGAGCTGACCGTGGTGCACGATGCCGCCGCCCACCCCCGTGCCGATCGTGACGAGCAGCAGGTCGTCGGTGTCCTCGCCCGCACCGAAGGCGAACTCGCCCCACGCGGCAGCGTTGGCGTCGTTCTCGACCACGACGGGAAGGTCGACCAGCTGAGAGACCCGCTCCGCCAGTGGCTCGTCGACCCAGTTGATGTTGGGTGCGAACCGCACCGTGGTCCGGTCGGTGCTGGTGAAGCCGGCAGCGCCGATGCCGATGCCGACGATCTTTTCGTCGCCAGCAAGGCGTTCGGCAAGCTCTGCGACGATCTTGGGGATCGTGGATGAGTCGTCGGGTGTCGGCTCACTCTCCCGCTTGAGCAGCTCGCCGGCCTCTGAGACGAGACCCGCAGCGATCTTCGTACCGCCGATGTCGACACCGATTGCGAAGGTCATGCTTCTTCATCCTCAGACGGAGTGGGCTTCGCCGGAATCGCTGAATCGACCAGATCGCGCAGTGACTTGGCGAACGCGGCGGCGGATGCTGACACCTGCGCGATCGCATCGGGGTTGTCGCGGACGAGTCCGACAACCTGGCACACGGGGCACCACGTTGCGGTGCAGACATGGGGTTCGTCGGACTTGGGTTCGGCACTGGATGCCGACAGAGCCCGAAACAGCTTGAACGCCTCTTCAGACACCGAGCCGACCGGCTCGCTCGCACTCTCAGTCACAGCGCCTCAACCTGTTTCTTCAACCCCTTGAGAGCGGTGTCGATGATGACCTTCTCGGCCTTGCGCTTCAGCATGCCGAGCAACGGCACGGACACGTCGACAGCCAGCTGATAGGTCACCTTGGTCTGCTTCTGCTCAAGCGGTTCGAGTACGTATGCGCCGTCGACCGACGTCAGCATCGCCCCCGGCTTCGAGAGGTTCCACGAGACGCCACGATCGCCGTCCCATACGTAGCCGAGCTCGTACTCGTCACGGATCGGGGCAGCGTCGAGGATGAAGTGGACGCGCTCGGCGCGACCCCCGTCAACGCCAGCCACGATGTCGGCCGTCTTCACGCCCGTCGCCCATTCGGGATAGGCACCGAAATCGGCGATCACGTCCATGATCTGCTCAGCGGGAGCATCGATGATGATGTCGCTCGTGGTCCGCGCCATCACCCCTCCTCGCCGGTCTGAATTGTGTTTTCCCATGCTAGTGGTTGAGGAGTGGGCGAGCGCTGCCGGTAGCCTGCGTACGTGACCGAGCGCAGCGATCTGGGCAACCTCTCCCTGGACATCCTCGACCGCCTCCCTGCGCACGTCGATGACGTGGCGCTCGGCCGCCAGGTTGACGGCTACTGGCAGGACGTGACGCTCGGGGCGTTTCATGGTCAGGTCCTCAGCTTCGCCAAGGGCTTGATCGCCGCTGGGGTCAAGGCTGGCGACCGTGTAGTGATCCTGTCCAAGACGCGCTACGAGTGGACCGTTGCCGACTACGCCATCTGGTGGATCGGTGCGACGACCGTGCCCGTCTACGAGACGTCGTCCGTCGCGCAGATCGAGTGGATCCTCAAGGACTCGGGAGCGGTCGCCGCGATCGTCGAGACACCCGCTCACGAGGCCAGCGTCAAGGAAGCCAGGTCCAAGCACCTCAAAAAGGTCTGGTGCATCGAGTCAGGCGCCTTCGACGAGATCAACGCGGGCGGTACGAAGGTCAGCGACGCGGACGTCGAGGCACGCCGCTCGGCACTGACCAGCGCAACCCTGGCGACACTGATCTACACCTCAGGCACGACCGGCAAGCCCAAGGGCTGCAAGCTGACGCACGGCAACTTCCGTGCCGAGCTGGAGGCTGCGACCCAGCAGCTTCCCGAGCTGTTCGATGCCCAGGATGCCTCCACACTGCTGTTCCTGCCCCTCGCTCACGTGTTTGCGCGCATCATCCCGGTCGGCTCGATCCGTACCGGCGTGAAGGTCGGCCACACTGCCGACATCAAGGATCTCCCTCGCCACCTCGGCGACTTCCAGCCCACCTTCGTGCTCGCAGTCCCACGCGTGTTCGAGAAGGTCTTCAACTCAGCCAGCACCAAGGCGTACGCCAACGGTCGCGGCAAGGTGTTCGACCGGGCCGCCCAGACCGCGATCTCCTACAGCAAGGCGCTCGACACCGGCGGGCCCGGACTCGTCCTGCGCGGGCAGCACAAGCTGTTCGACGGGCTCGTCTACAGCAAGATCCGTGAGGCTCTTGGTGGCAAGGCGCAGTGGGCGATCTCGGGTGGTGCACCACTCGGCGAACGGCTCGCGCACTTCTACCGCGGGATCGGTGTCACGATCCTCGAGGGGTACGGACTTACCGAGACCACAGCTGCGTTGTGCGTCAACACGCCCACCGATCAACGCATCGGCACTGTCGGCCGTCCGATGCCGGGCACCGAGGTGCGCGTGACCAGCGACGGCGAGCTCAGCTTCCGTGGACCGCAGATCTTCACCGGCTACTGGAACAACGACGAAGCCACCGCGGAGGCGCTTGACCCAGACGGCTGGTTCGCCACCGGCGACCTCGGCGAGGTCGACGAGGACGGCTACGTACGCATCACCGGGCGTCGCAAGGAGATCATCGTGACGGCGGGCGGCAAGAATGTCGCGCCTGCTGTCCTCGAGGAGCGCGTACGCGCGCACCCTCACGTCAGTCAGTGCTTGGTGGTCGGCGACGGCAAGCCCTTC
>JAKFCR010000153.1:0-2692 GCA_036676545.1 Aeromicrobium sp.
GCTGCGGTGGCGGTGGGATTTGAACCCACGGTGGGCGTGAACCCACACAACATTTCGAGTGTTGCACCTTCGGCCGCTCGGACACGCCACCGCGGAGTACCTTACCGGACCGCACATGGTCGCCCGAACTCACGTCATCTCGCCCGAGCAGGGCAGGATACGTCTGTGGACGCCACGCTGATGGACGAGCTCGCGACCCGCGCGATGGCACTCGTACGTCCTGGAGATCGCGCGCTGCTCGGCATCACGGGGGCCCCAGGCGCCGGAAAGACAACGCTCGCCGAGTCGCTCGTACGCCGACTCCGCGAGGGTGGGATTGGCGTGGCTCATGTACCGATGGATGGCTTCCATCTCGCCGACCTCACCCTCGCCGACCACGGGACTCTCGCGGCGAAGGGTGCGATCGAGACGTTCGACCGAGGCGGCTACCTCGCGCTGCTCCGGCGGCTCAAGACCGAGCTGACGTACGACGTCTATGCACCCGACTTCGAGCGCACCCTCGAGCAGCCGATCGCAGGCGCGATCACGATCCGACCCGACGACGTCCTCGTCGTGACGGAGGGCAACTACCTGCTTGACGATTCCTGGACTGAGATCCGCGATGGGCTCGACGAGGTGTGGTTCATCGAGCTCGACGACGACGTACGCCATGAGCGGCTCGTGCGACGGCACATCGAGTTCGGCAAGTCCGCGGCAGACGCCGAGGCCTGGGTCAATCGAGTCGACGAGCCGAACGCCCGCCGAATCATCGCCCGGCAGGGCACAGCCGACCAGGTGATCAGCGGTTCTTAGTCAGCAGTGGGCGGGTTCGAGATCGACAGGAATGTGTCGCTGAACAGGTCGATGTCATCCGTCGGTCCACGACCCGTACCGGCACCCTTCAACAGACTCACCAGCTCTGCTGTCGCGCGGTCGATGCGCTCGCCGAGCGCGTTCGTACCGTCGGAGCCCCAGTCGTACGGCGAGGCGAAGACTCCAGTCGGCACGACGAGTGCCTGCATGTACGCGAACAGAGGGCGCATCGCGAAGTCGATCGCCAGCGAATGGCGGGCGGTGCCACCTGTCGCTGCGAGGACGACTGGCTTGCCGGTGAGCGCATCGGCCTCAAGCACGTCGAAGAACGACTTGAACAGTCCTGGGTAGGACGCCTTGAAGATCGGCGAGACGACGATCAGACCGTCGGCTGCGACGACCTTGTCGATCACGGACTGCAGGCGCGGCGGTGCGAAACCGGTCAGCGTCCCATCGGTGATCTCGTGCGCCAGCTCGCGCAGCGAGACCACCTCGACGGTCGCATCGCCGTACTTCCGCTTCACCGACTCGGCGAACCGGTCAGCGAGCAGCCGCGACGTCGATGGATCGCTCAGTCCGGCCGAGATGGCAACGATGTTCGTCATACCGTCGCCTCTTCCTCGACCGACTCGGCGGCGAGTTTGGCTGCGACGCGAGCGGCATGGGTCGGAGCATCCGGTACGTTCGCCGGCCGGCGCGAGTCGAACTCAGCCCGCAGCGTCGGCAGCACCTCGCCAAGCTCGTCGAGCTGCTCCAGCACCGTCTTGACCGGCAGACCGGAGTGGTCAACGAGGAACAGCTGGCGCTGATAGTCACCGAAGTAGTCCGCGAACGTCAGCGTCTTCTCGATGAACTCCTGCGGGCTGCCCACCGTCAGCGGTGTCTGAGCCGTGTAGTCCTCGAGCGACGGCCCGTGACCGTACACCGGCGCCACGTCGAAGTACGGGCGGAATTCGCGCACCGCGTCCTGGCTGTTCTTGCGGATGAAGAACTGGCCACCGAGACCGACGATCGCCTGCTCCGGCTCGCCGTGACCGTAGTGGGCGTAGCGCTGCCGGTAGAAGTTGATCAGCCGGATGTAGTGCTCCTTGGGCCAGAAGATGTTGTTGGCGAAGTAGCCGTCGCCGTAGAAGGCCGCGAGCTCGGCAACCTCGGGCGTACGAATGCTGCCGTGCCACACGAACGGCGGCACACCATCAAGCGGGCGCGGGGTTGCCGTGAAGCCCTGCAGCGGCGTACGGAACTGGCCCTGCCAGTCGACGACTTCCTCGTCCCACAGGCGGCGCAGCAGCTGGTAGTGCTCGATCGTCAGCTCGACGGCCTTGCTGCCGTCGTAGCCGAACCACGGGTAGACCGGCGCGGTGTTGCCGCGGCCCAGCATCAGGTCCATGCGGCCGTCGGCCAGGTGCTGCAGGGTCGCGTAGTCCTCGGCGAGCTTGACCGGGTCGTTGGTCGTGATCAGGGTCGTCGACGTCGAGAGGATCAGCTTCTCGGTCTGCGCCGCGATGTACGCCAGCGTGGTCGTCGGCGACGACGGTACGAACGGCGGGTTGTGGTGCTCACCCGTCGCGAAGACGTCGAGGCCGATCTCCTCGGCCTTCTTGGCGATCGTGATCGTGTTCTTGATGCGCTCGTGCTCGGTCTGGATCGTATTGTTCACGGGGTCGGGCGTGACGTCACCGACCGTGAAGAGTCCGAACTGCATGCTGGTCATCCCGCATTCTCCTTCAAAGAACCTTGTGGAATGTTCAACTAGTTTCGCACGCCCGCTATTCCTGAAGCGAATCAGACCCGCTTCTGCCACTCGCCCTCGGCGCCGATCGGCTTGAAGCCCATCTCGATGTTGACCCGCAGCATCGGCTCGTTCTCCTCGACGTTGAACGTGACGATCTGCGGGGTA
>JAKFCR010000154.1:0-5435 GCA_036676545.1 Aeromicrobium sp.
TCACTTACAGTCAATACTGACGGTAAGTGAGAAAGGTCGCGCATGAGTTCGCAACATCCTGAGTGGTTCTCCCACGCGCTGGACCAGCCGTACGAGAGTCGAGAGATCGACCACGACGGCGTACGCATCACCTACCGAGCCTGGGGCAAGAGCGAAGCCCCTCCGGTCGTGCTGGTGCACGGCGGCGCTGCACACGCTGGGTGGTGGGACACGACGGCTCCCTTCCTCGCTGCCGAACATCGGGTGCTCTCGATCGATCTGTCCGGTCATGGCGACAGCGATCGTCGGGAGTCGTACGCGATCACGACCTGGGCCAATGAGGTCATGGCGGTCGCAGCCGCTGAGTCCGGCGAGGCGCCGATCGTGTTCGGGCACAGCATGGGCGGGTTCGTCGCCCTGACCGCTGGACGCGACCACGGGTCGTCGCTGCGCGGAGTTGCGGCAATCGACTCACCCGTGCGGGAGCTCTCGGCCGAGGCCAAGGCCTGGATCGCCGAGGGCGGCCACGGCGACATACCGGGCACCAAGATCTATCCCGATCGCGAGACGATCCTTAGCCGGTTCAGGACCTTGCCGGAGGACACCTCGACGCTGACGTACGTCAAGGACCACATCGCCGAAGGCTCGATCGTCGAGGTCGAGGGCGGCTGGACCTGGAAGTTCGACCCGCACATCTTCCTCAGCTCCCGGATGGAGCCCGAGGAGCTCGCAGCCATCGACTGCGAGGTCGCACTGATTCGCGGCGAACGCGGTATGGCCACCACCGACATCACCGATCTCGTCGCTGAGCGGCTGGGCGGGCACGTACCGGTCACCCTGATCCCCGACGCCGGCCACCACATCATGCTTGACCAGCCCGTTGCGCTCATCGCGGTGCTGCAGACCCTGCTCGGCCAATGGAGGAACAAGTAGATGACCGACTCAGTCCTGACCGACACCAATGACGGTGTCCTGACGATCACGTTTAACGAGCCTGACCGGCTCAACGCCCTCACGGCGGACATGCTGAACACTGCCGCGGCAGCGATCGAGGATGCGTCCTCCGACACTCGCCTCGTGGTGATCACCGGCACCGGCCGCGCCTTCAGCTCGGGCGCTGCGCTGGGCGCTGACTTCGACGGCACGGCAACCCTCGATGGCGCCAACCGTCTCGTGCGCGCGATGACCCGCTCGCCGTTGCCCGTCATCAGCGCGGTCAACGGCATTGCCGCCGGCGTGGGTTGCTCGATCGCGATCGCGGCGGACATCACGCTCGCCAAGAGCTCGGGCTACTTCCTTCTGGCGTTCGTCAACATCGGCCTGATGCCTGACGGCGGCGCCACGGAGCTCGTCGCCGCGTCCGTCGGCCGGGCGCGAGCCAACCGAATGGCGATGCTCGGCGAGAAGCTGCCCGCTGACGAGGCGGCCGAGATCGGTCTCATCTACAAGTCGCTGGGCGATGAGGACTACGACGCAGAGCTGGCGAAGCTCGTCGGCAAGATCGGCCGCGGGCCGACCAAGGCGCTGTCTGCCATGAAGAAGGTCATCACCGCCAACACGCTGCCTCGCCTCGACGATGCCCTTGATTCCGAGCTCGAGGGTCAGGTCGCGCTGTTCTCGACCAAGGACGCCCTCGAAGGTGGCATGGCGTTCCTCGAGAAGCGCCCCGCCGCATTCACGGGAGCATGATGAGCACCGACTTCGAGACGCTGGATCGGCTGCTGACCAGCCGGCGGAGCTGCCGCGGATTCACCGACGAGCAGGTGCCTCGCGAGGTCATCGAGCAGCTGCTCGGTGCCGCGCAACATACGGCGTCGTGGTGCAACACCCAGCCGTGGCATGTCGTGATCACGTCGGGCGAGGCGACGACGAAGCTCCGCGAAGCATTGCTGGAGTCACCCGAGGGCTTCGGGACCGACTTCGACTTCCCGGCCGCCTACACAGGCGTCTACGACGAGCGTCGCAAGGACGTCGGCTGGCAGCTGTATGAAGCCGTCGGCGTGACGCGCGGCGACCGCGAGGCCTCCGGACGGGAGATGCTGCGCAACTACGAGTTCTTCGGCGCCCCACACACAGCGATCATCACGACTGAAGCCGATCTTGGCGTCTACGGGGCGATCGACTGCGGCCTGTATGTCGACTCATTCCTCCTCGCTGCCGAGTCGCTCGGTCTCGGTACGTGCGCCCAGGCCGCGTTGGCGATGCGATCACAGTTCCTGCGCGACTGGTTCGGGCTGCCGGAGACTCGCAAGGTCGTGTGTGCCATCTCGTTCGGCTACCCCGACAAGGAGCACCCGTCGGCCAACTTCACGTCTCGCCGAGCACCTGTGGCGGATGCTGCCGTCTTTTTCGACTAGCCCCTGAGGGCTCCGATGCCGAGAACCGCGGCGAGGCCAAGAGCGCTGCGCGGGTGGTAGGCCGACGTCCACAGTCCGCCGTGCGCAGCATTGGTGGCTTCGTCGAGCCACGGCTCTGCTTGCGGCTCAGCACCGGCGCGAAGGTCGTGTACCAGCAGCGCCGCCATCAGCGTGTTGCTCGTTGCGGGGTCGAAGACCTCGACGCCGAACCGGTGCGCACCGGCATAGGCCGCGGCCAACGCCTTGTTCTTGACGACCGACCGCGTACGAGTCGCCGGCGCGACATTGAGCGACACCGTGGTGCCCTCGTGCCGAGCGGTCGTCGCGCGCCAACGCTGCAGGCGCTTGGCAAGCGCGTAGTTGGGGCCTTGCTGTGGCACCAACGCGTCGCAGATTCCGGGGTCGGCGCCGGGCGGGTAGTTGCGTTGCAGCAGTCGCCCGCCGCTCGCGAGACGCAGCGGCGTACGCAGCACCTTCGAGACCGTGCGCGAGGCATAGGCGGCATTGGCTACCTCGACCTCCTCGGCGGGTACGGCGAAGACGTCGGTCGGGGTCGCGAGGAATGCCAGCGCGGTGTCAGGACGGTGCTGGATGAGGTGACTCGCGAGCGCATCGGCGGCCATCGAAACGCGTACGTGGTTCGCTCCGTCGGCGTAGCAGTAGTTGCCGAGCACCAGACGACCGTCGATGTGGTCGAGCCAGTCGGCGACTGCCGGGAGCTCGGTGATCAGATCGGCGCCGACATCAGCATCCCCGTTTGTCACGATGCGGGCTGGTACGTGGAGCCGCCCTGCTGACTCGGCGGCGTACTCGCGGATGCGCGACTGCACGTCTTCGCGGGGAAGGTCGAGCGCGACACAGGTTGCACCCCAGCGCATCAGCGCGCGGTAGGGGCCCATCTCCGCACCGGCTCCGAGCACGACCATCGTGTCGCCCTCGAGCTTCATCCACTCGGGGTTGTCGATCACGGTCTGCACGGCTTCGGAGCAGGACTGCGTGATGATCCCTCGGCTCACCCAGTCGTCGAGCTGGTCGAGGAGGGCTTTGCCGCGCAGACGTTCACCGCGATAGGGCAGCGTCAGCTCGGTCTCGATCTCGGCGTCACCCTTGATGGTCTGGGTGTGGAACACCTGCGACAGCGGAGTGTTGGGAATCGCGTCGTCCAGAGTACGTTCGCCGAACCGCATCTGCTCGTGAGCGCTACGCAGGCCGTCGGCCGCGATCGAGTGAGCCGCCGGCGCTTCACCGATGCCCGCCTCGAGCGCGCGACGGAAATGTGAGAGGTAGTTGCGGCGCCAGTTGGTCTCGTTCTCGACACCTCGTGAGCCGACCGGATCAGCCTTCCGCAAGGCATCCCCCATGATCGCGCGGGCTGCCGACGACGTGCTCTCGGACTCGAATGTGACTCCCTCAATGGTGCTCATGTCGTCAGCGTAGGAGCGAAATTTGGTTACTCACGAGTCAGGATCCTGATTATTTTCGAAGACCACCAATCCGAGGCGCGGAGCGTGGCGAACTACCCACATGCAAACGTCGACGCAGGCTCGTTCCGCGGCTCCCTGGTGGGCTGGAGCTGTTGCTGGCTTCCTCGCGGCCGCGTCGGGTGTCGCTGTTGGTACTGGCGTCGCCGCCCTTTTGCAAGGTGTTCCGTCTCCGATCGAGTCGGTCGGCAACCGCGCCATTGACTACGCGCCTCCGTTCCTCAAGGAGTTTGCGGTCAAGCAGTTCGGTACGGCCGACAAGCCGATCCTCATTGGTGGCGTGGTTGTCACCCTGGCGATCCTGGCCATGGTGGCCGGAGTCATCGGACGCAACAGGCCTCGGCTGGCCATAGGCGCAGTTGCACTGATCGGCGTCATCGCCGTTGCAGCGGCGGCGATCGACCGTACGACCACCGCGAGCCGCGCCCTGACCCTGATCCCTTCGGTCCTGACTCTGGGCGTCAGCCTGCTCGTGCTCATCGTTCTCCTGAAGACTCTCACCGAGCTGGGTGACAAGAGCGACTCACTTCCGGCGGGCTTCAACCGCCGCCGCTTCCTGAAGGTTGCACTCGGTGCATCCGCGTTGGTCGTCGTCGGTGGCGCCGTGGGCCGGGTGTACGGCAGCGCAGCTGCGGCCGCCTCGCGTGCCGGAATCCGCCTCCCCGGAGCAGCCATCGCTGCACCGCCGGTCGCTCCCGGCGTCCAGCTCGACCTGAAGGGCATCACCCCGTTCGTCACACCCAACCGCGACTTCTACCGAGTAGACACCGCGCTGCGCGTCCCCGACGTACCGGCTGAGGGCTGGAACCTGCGCATCCACGGGATGGTCGACAAGGAGCTCAACCTCTCCTACCGCGACATCATGAACATGCCGCTCGTCGAGAACCGGATCACCCTCACCTGCGTGTCCAACGAGGTCGGCGGACGCTACCTCGGCAACGCGGCTTGGCTGGGCGTGCTGACCAAGGACCTGCTCGAGATGGCTGGAGTCCAGAGCGGTGCCGACGCGATCAAGAGCACCAGCGCCGACCGTTGGACAGCAGGTACGCCCCTCGACGTCGTGACGGACGAGCGCAACGCGATGCTCGCCATCGGCATGAACGGCGAGCCGCTCCCGCTGGAGCACGGGTTCCCGGCGCGCCTGGTCGTGCCCGGCCTGTACGGATTCGTCTCGGCCACCAAGTGGCTCGTCGACATCGAGGTGACACGGTTCTCCGACTTCAAGGGCTACTGGACGACCCGCGACTACACCGCGGAGGCGCCGATCAAGTTCTCGTCGCGCATCGACGTACCGAAGTCCTTCCAGTCCTTCCAGCGCGACAAGGTCCGCCTCGGCGGTGTCGCCTGGGCCCAGACCGTCGGCATCGAGAAGGTCGAGATCAAGATCGACGACGGCCCGTGGCAGGTCGCGACCCTCGGCGTGGAAGACAACCTCGAGACGTGGCGCCAGTGGATGTGGGAGTGGGACGACGCCACCGCCGGCACCCACAAGGCCACGATCCGAGCCACCAACAAAGACGGCAAGACCCAGACTTCCGAGCGGGCACGTATTCGCCCGAACGGGACGACCGGCTGGCACAGCGTCCAGTTCCGCGTCGAGTAGCACCCACCCACACAA
>JAKFCR010000155.1:0-3208 GCA_036676545.1 Aeromicrobium sp.
GATCACGAGATCCGGATCGGGCTGACCCTTTGTGTAGAGGTGCTCGGCGATGTCGTCGACCTCGAGGGTCGAGGCAACTTCCTCGAGCGAGCGACCGGCGGCGGCCTGCTCGAGCAGCAGCGAACGCATCGCGTCCGTGAGCTCTTGGCGTCCGCCGTAGCCGACGCAGATGTTGACGCGCATACCCTTCACGCCCGAGGTGGAGTCGGCGAGCTTCTTCATCCGCCCCGCGGAGTCGGCCGGCAGCATGTCGAGGTTGCCGATCATCGCCAGCGACCACTTGCCCTCGGTCGCCAGCTGCTCCATGAGGCTCTCGACGGCAGCGAGGATGCTCGCTACCTCCTCCTCCGGCCGTTGCAGATTGTCCGTCGAGAGCAGCCACAACGTGACGATCTCGACGCCCAGGTCGTCGCACCAGGTGGCGAACTCGGAGATCTTGTCGGCACCGGCTTTGTAGCCGTGCTCGAACTTCGCACCGCCGCGTTTGGCCCACCTACGGTTGCCGTCGACGATGGCTCCGACATGGTGTGGGAGCCGTGTGGGATCGAGTCGCTTGGCGAGCCGTCTCTCGTACGCCCCGTAGACCAAGTCGCTCAGTGCCATGCCGTTAGGCTAACCGCATGAGCGAGCGTGAGCCTGAAGGCATTGTCCAAGAGGTTGGCGAGCGTCTCAGAGAGACGGCCCAGGAGATCAAGCCCAAGCTCCGCGGGTGGCTCCATGCCGCGACGTGGCCGCTGGCGTTCTTCGGCTTTCTCGTCATGCTCGTCGTCGCCGACAGCGTCAAGGTTCGCGCCGGCGTAGCCGTCTTCATGGTCAGCGCTCTGCTGCTGTTCGGCGTCAGCGCGGTCTATCACGCTGGCCGGTGGTCAGTGGCGGCCAAAGCACGTTGGAAGCGCTTCGACCACGCCAACATCTTCGTGCTGATCGCCGGCTCATACACGCCGTTCGCCCTACTGCTGCTCGACACCAAAGACGCCTGGCTCCTGCTGTCGCTCGTATGGGGTGGCGCCATTCTGGGCCTGCTGTTCCGGGTGTTCTGGGTCGGCGCCCCGCGCTGGCTGTACGTACCGATCTACATCGCGCTCGGCTGGGCCGCGGTGTTCTGGCTGCCGGAGTTCAAGGAGAACGGCTCAACTGCCGTCATCGTCCTGCTTGCGGTGGGCGGTGGGCTCTACACGATCGGCGCCGTCGTCTACGGCTTCAAGAAGCCCGACCCGTGGCCCAACTGGTACGGCTTCCACGAGATCTTCCACACCCTCACGATCGCCGCGTTCATCGTTCACTACGTCGGCGTCTCACTCTTGGCCTACCAGCAGTACTAGCGGGCGAGCAGCTCCTCGACGCTGGTCACCGGGCGTTCGCAGACGAAACCGCGGCACACGTACGCCGCCGTCTTGCCGTCGACAAGTTCCCGCTGCTCGAACAGCGGGATGGCGGTGCCGACCTCGCCTGCGACGACTACTGCACCAGGTGACGACAGGCTGAGGGCCGCGCGGTGGAGCTCGCTCCGTTCAGATCCCACGACAGCGATCTCCAGCGGTCCGGCGATGATCGCCTCGGCCGCAGCGAGCGTCCATCCCGCGAATCGCGGGACCTGGGTGGCGACCGATGCTGCCGATGAGATGCCCGACTCGGCGGCCGCGCGATAGCGATGGTCTCCGGTGATCGCTGCGAACGAGATCAGCGCCGTGACAGCCGCCGATGTGCCGGACGGATAGGCGTTGTCGGACACGTCCTTGGGACGAACGACAAGCGCCTCGGCATCGTCGGCGGTGTCGAAGAAGCCGCCAGCGGGATCCGCGAAATGGTCGACGACACGATCGAGCAGTACGCGCGCACGGTCGAGCCACACGGCATCTCCCGTGATGCCGAGTACCGCCAAGAACGCTTCAGCCACGGCACCGTGGTCCTCGAGCACGCCGGCGTGAGACGAGGCGATGCCATCGCGCGACGTACGTACGAGGCGGTCGCCAAGGTGCACATCATGAAGCAGCTCAGCGGCGCGGATCGCGGCGGCGGAGAAGTCAGGCTCCTCGAGCAGTACGCCCGCCTCGGCGAGGGCGGTGACGGCCAGGCCGTTCCATGACGCGACAACCTTGTCGTCGCGCGCAGGCCGCGTACGCGCGGCGCGCGCGTCGAGGAGCTTGGCGCGTACATCGCTCCACCGCGCGTCGTCATCGGGATCCTTCAGCAGCTGCAGGGTCGAGAACCCACGCTCGAACGTCCCGCCACCCGTCACGCCGAGCAGCTCGGTCGCCCAGGCACCGTCGGCGGGACCCAGCGTGCGCATGAGCTGGTTGGGGTTCCACACATAGAACGTGCCTTCGTGGCCGTCGCTGTCGGCGTCGAGCGCCGAGGCGAAGCCGCCCTCCGGCGTACCGAGCTCATCGATGATGAAGCGACCAGTCTCGCGCGCAATGCGGGCGGCGAGTGGAGACCCGGTCTGCCGCCACCAGTGCAAGTAAACCCGCAGCAGCAGCGCGTTGTCGTAGAGCATCTTCTCGAAGTGCGGGACGCGCCAGAAGCGATCCACGCTGTAGCGGGCGAAACCGCCGGACAGCTGGTCGTACATACCGCCGCGTGCCATGGCCTCGCACGTACCAGCGACGAGATCCAGCGCCTGCTGCGAACCCGTACGCGCTGCGTTGCGGAGCAGGAACTCCAGCACCATCGACGGCGGGAACTTGGGACTGTTGCCGAATCCCCCGGACTCGGCGTCGTACTGCTTTGCCAGGGACTCGACGGCGGCATCAAGCTGCTCGACACCGAGCGCCCCACCGATCGGGTCGACGCTCGACCGCAGGTGCGAGAGCACGTCCTTGCTCACCGTCAGCACCTCATCGCGGCGCTCGTTCCACGCATCCGACAACGCCTGCAGGACCTGGGTGAACGCCGGGCTGCCCTGCCGCGGCTCGGGCGGGAAGTACGTACCGGCGAAGTACGGCTTGCCCTCGGGCGTCAGCACACAGGTCATCGGCCAGCCACCCTGTCCCGTCATCGCCTGTGTCGCGCTCATGTAGACCGCATCGACGTCGGGGCGCTCTTCGCGGTCAACCTTGATGTTGATGTAGTGCTCGTTCATGTACGCCGCGGTCACCTCGTCCTCGAAGGACTCGTGCGCCATCACGTGACACCAGTGGCAGGCGGCATAGCCGATGCTCAGCAGGATCGGTCGGTCAAGCTTCTTGGCCTCGGCGAACGCCTCGTC
>JAKFCR010000156.1:0-1709 GCA_036676545.1 Aeromicrobium sp.
AACATCGGCAATCCCAATCCAGCCACAGAGCACCTCTCCAAGAGCGTCGCCAACTGGATGGACCACTATCTGAAGGGCAGCTCGGTCAGCACGGGTCCGGAGTTCTCCTACTTCCGCAACTGGGTCCCGTACACCGGAATCGCGACTCCAGCGTACGGAACCGCGACGTCGTACCCCGTCGGAACAGCCACGAAGTACTACCTCTCCGGCACCAAGCTCACGACCTCGAGCTCGGGCATCGCGGCTGGGACTCAGTCGTTCCTCACTCCGCCCGCAGGACTTCCCACGTCGACAGATCCGACTGATGTCTTTGCCCTTCCGCTGCCCGAGCTTGACCTCCCAGGCACGTCCGCCTCGTGGTCGACTCCGACGCTGGCCAGCGCCACCAACGTGGTTGGCCAGCCCAAGCTCACGGTCAAGGTCAACGCCGTCCTGGCCCAGGCCACGCAGACCGCGGGCGCCTACGGCTCGCTGGTGCTGTTCGTCAAGATCGCGGACGTCGACGCAAGCGGCAAGGCCACGATCGTCCGCAATCTGGTGGCACCCGTACGAGTGCCCGACGCATCGAAGCCGTTCACGGTCACGCTGCCCGGAATCGCGCACCAGTTCGCCAAGGGCCACACGCTCAAGCTCATCGTGGCCGGCGGCTCGACCAACTACCGCGGCGGGCTGATCCCCAACGCCGTGACGATCACGACCGGCACGACGGGACAGGTGCTCACGCTGCCGATCGTCAAGTAGCCCAACGCGAAGGGCCCGGTCTCATCAGAGACCGGGCCCTTCGTCGTCCTAGCTACGCATCTCTCTTGCGGAGCAGGAACCAAGCGAAGCCCAGGAGCGCCGCCGTCTCCGCTGCGAAGACTCCGAAGCTCGGCCACGCATCGAGCAGGTTGGGGTTGAACGGCACGGGCGACGCGAGAGCACCGCCTGCGTTGCCGGGCATGACCCGCTCGAGGAACGTCCCGAAGTCACCCGGAACCAGGATCACCATGTTGCCGAGCACGAACACCAACGCCAGCACGATCGAGATCGCCGCTGCGGTGTGCCGGACGAGGAACCCGACGGCCATCGAGAACAGCGCGAGGCCGGCAAGGAAGAGCCCGCTGCCGTACATCGCCCGGGCGACATCTCCCTCAAGCGCCAGGCCGATGCCTTCACGATCGAGGAAATAGTTGCCACCGAAGTAGCCGACGAGGGCGGTGGCCGTGCCGAGCACGAACAGGAACACCGAGATGACGAGCGCCTTCGCCGCGAGGACGCGGCCGCGAGCCGGTGTCGCGGCAAAGGTCGTACGGATCATTCCGGTGCCGTACTCCGACGTCACCGCCAGCACGCCGACGATCACGGCGCAGACCTGGGCGATCATCATGCCCCAGGTGATGAACGAGCCGACTTCCTCGCCGCCTTGTGCCGGGTTCTCGTTGGCCAGCCAGTCGGCGTTCCCCCAGCACATCAGCGTCGTCAGTCCGGCACCGAGCACGAAGAGCGCGATCATGGTCCACCACGTCGAACGCACGGTCCAGAGCTTGATCCACTCTGACTTCAGTGTCGTGCCAAAGCCTGCCGGTTCCACCTTCTGGGCGGTCACCGCTTGGAGTGTGCTGGCGCTCATCGCGAACCTGCCTTGATCTCTTCGGCGGCCTTCGCGTGGTACTCCACACTGTCAGCCGTCAGCGTCATGAATGCGTCCTCGAGCGAGGACCGTACGA
>JAKFCR010000157.1:0-2958 GCA_036676545.1 Aeromicrobium sp.
TCGCTCAAGTCGGGGCCACGCTAGAATCAGCGAGGCCCTTCGGGGCAAGCGCCCGTAGCTCAACGGATAGAGCATCTGACTACGGATCAGAAGGTTAGGGGTTCGAATCCCTTCGGGCGCGCAACACCCACCCCGTACTGACCGCCTAGGTCGTACGGGGTTTGTCGTTTAGTTGCTCTCCTCGGTCGGAGCGACCTTCTTGGCGGGGGCTTTCTTCGCAGCGGCCTTCTTGGCAGGAGCAGCCTTCTTCGCCGGTGCCTTCTTGACGGCAGGGGCGGAACCCGTAGAGCTCGAAGGTACGGGTGACGGCTTCGCCGGCGTGGTGGGTGCCGGGCGCGGCTGCGTGTAGGAAGGCGTCGGGGTGTTGCCAGCCACTCGGCGTACGGCGGCAAACGCTGCAGCGCCAGCGCCCGTCACGAGACCGAACAGTGCGATCTTCTTGACCTTGCCGCGCTTCTTCTTGGGCTTGGCTGCCTCGGGGATGCGGTCGGCGACGGAGTCGGGGATCTTGTCGAAGAGGTCGTCGCGGAGGTCGAGCAGCTGCTTCTTGTCCGGGATCACGTCCTTGAGCTCTTCGCGGTCGGGCAGTCGGTCCTTCACTTGGTCACGGAAGCCTGGAGCGCGGTCGACGAGGTCCTTCGCCTGATCGGCGAGGTCGTCGATCTGTGCTTCGATCTTGTCGCGGATGCTCTTCTTGAACTTCATGTGCTCTCCTCGTGATCGTTGCCCGTGGCCCCATCGTCGCAGGCCTGTGGTGGTCATTCCAGCCGTACGTCAGCCGGGTCCTTGTCAGTACGTACCCCACGCCAGCTCGGATGACGCAGATTTCCGGTGTGCGTCCATTCACCGAACTGCACCTCGCCGACGATCTTCGGCGTCACCCAGCGTGCATCTCGCTGGACATCGCGGGGCACGTCGACGAATGGGCTGGTCTTTCGTTCCAGTGGTGTCAACGTCTTGAGAAGGTCGGCGAGGCTGCGTTGGGTGAATCCCGTTCCCACCTTCCCGACGTACTGCAGGCCGTCGTCTCCGGGTATGCCGAGCAGTAGCGATCCAATCGTCCCGCCGCGCGATCCCGTGCCCGGCTTCCACCCACCGATGACGACCTCTTGCATGCGCTGGTGCTTGATCTTGATCCAGGAGGACGAGCGCTTCTCACCGACATACCGGCTCTCGCGTCGCTTGGCGATCACGCCTTCGAGCCCAAGCTTCTTGCTCGAAGCGATGGCCTTGGCGAGTGTGCCCTCGTATGCAGGCGGAACCAGGATCGTGTGACCGTCGTCGATATCGAGGTTGGCCAGCGCGACCCTGCGGTCGACGTAGTGGTCGTTGCGCATGCCCTGTCCATCAACCGCGAGAACGTCGAACACCATGTACGTGGCCTCGACCCGCTCGGCTGCAGCCGCGATCTCCGCTGGCTTGGTGAGCCCCATCCGTTGCTGCAGCAGACCGAAGTCAGGAGCGCCGGCGTCATTGAGGGCGACGATCTCTCCGTCGAGGATCGTGTCGTCGAGCTCGAGCTGGGTGAGGGCATCGACGACCTCGGGGTACGCAGCGGTCACGTCATTGCCCTTGCGGGTGAACAGCCCGACCTCGTTCCCGTCGACCACGGCGATCGCACGGATACCGTCCCACTTCATCTCGAAGGCCCAGTCGGACTCATCCTCAAGGTCACCTGGCGCACCGAGTGTCGCGAGCATCGGGGGGACGAACATTTTCGAAAGACTATTTGTCGACTTTTGGGGAGACGCTTCCCTTCGTGCAGGCGACGGCTTCTTCGGCTTGTCCTGCATGAGGTGGATCAGCCAGTTCTTGTCCGTCTTGATCAGCGCGTACTTCGGGGTGCCTTCGAGCTCACCCTTGGTACCGGTCAGCGTCACGATGACCTCGTCGTCGCGCCACTTCTCGAGCTCGTACGTGCCGGCATCCCAGATCCACGACTTGCCGGCGCCGTACTCGCCCTTCGGAATGGTGCCCTCGAACGTCGCGTACTCGAGCGGGTGATCCTCGGTCTGCACTGCCAGATGGTTCTTGGAGGGATCAGTCGGGACACCCTTGGGCAGGGCCCACGACACGAGCACGCCGTCATGCTCGAGTCGGAAGTCCCAGTGCAGCGCGCTCGCGTGGTGCTCCTGGATCACAAAGGTGTTGCCGTCGCTGGCCGCGGGGCTGCCGACCGGCACCGGCTCGGGGGTCTTGGAGCCGTCGCGCTTCGCCCGGTAGTCGACGAGCCGGTCGGTGGAAGGCGTTGGTCCGACCAGGTGAGCCATGGGGTCCTTGCGCTTCTTCATTCGCGCCAGCACGTCCTCGAACGAGAGCTGGCCGAGGTCCGGGTCGTCGAGCTCCTTCCACGTACGCGGAGCTGCGACGTTGGGTGCGAACGTTCCGCGCAGCGAGTACGGCGCGATCGTCGTCTTCGACGCGTTGTTCTGGCTCCAGTCGACCAGCACCTTGTTCTTGCGGAGGCTCTTCTTCATGTCGCTGACGACAAGGTCGGGCAGCTCTGACTCCAGCGCCCTGGCCAGCTCCTTGGCGAAGGCGTTGACGTAGCGAGCGTCTTGCGAGCCGTCGAGTCCGGCGTACAGGTGAATGCCCTTGCTGCCGCTGGTCACCGGTACGGCGTCGAGGCCGATGTCCTTCAACATCTGGCGTGCGACCTTGGCGACCTCGGCACACTCGGGCAGGCCGGCGCCCGGTCCCGGGTCGAGGTCCAGCACGAGACGGTCGGGGTTTTGAGGCCTGCCGCGGCGGTTGACCTTCCATTGCGGAACGTGGAGCTCCAGCGCCGCGACCTGGCCGGCCCAGGCGAGCGCGGCTGCGTTGGCGAACACGGGATATTCCTTGGTGTCCTTGCTGTGCTCGACGGCAACCCGACGGATCCAGCTGGGAGCGGATTCGGGGAGGTTCTTCTCGAAGAACACCTCGCCAGGATTGTCAGCGGTGCCGACGCCATTGACC
>JAKFCR010000158.1:0-15102 GCA_036676545.1 Aeromicrobium sp.
AGCCGGAATGCGCTGACCACAGCCGGGGAGCGGTTCGGAGCCGAGGTGGCGACGTTCCAGAAGGCTGAGCTCAAGATCGGATACGGGAAGCTCACCACCCTCGGCAAGGCCGAGTGGCAGGGGATCGGTCAACGTACGGCTGAGAACTACAAGTCATTTTTCGAGGGACTGCCGCCGACGGCCAAGATCGCACGAGTGACGTCGTCGGTGACGCGCACCAAGCAAAGCGCCTCGTACCTGCGCGTGGGCATGAATGCGGTGCTCGAGCCCGATCGGACCTTCCTCGCCATGGAGGAGGACAACGATCGACTCCGGTTGACGAGCGGTTCGACCACCGCTGGTCGTGCTGCCATCGCACGGATCAAGAGGACGACAGGCGTCCGCGCAGCGGCCAAGAACGTGCTCGGCAAGATGTACACCAAGAAGTACGTCGACAGCCTGAGCGATCCGGTCGCCGCGGCCCAGGACGTCTACCTGCTCTATTGCACGGGTGCCGCCATGAAGGGCCTCACGAGAGTGACGTTCGACAGCTACTTCGCACTGGCAGATGCGCGGATGCTCGGCTTCATGAAGGACGCTGAGAACTTCTATCGGTACGGCCCGGGCGTCTCTGGACAGACCAGCTCGTACCGCCAGGCCAGGCCGCTCTTGGCAGACTTCTTCGCGCGACTCGACAAACGTGTAGGCGGCGGCTGGACGGCTGCCGTGTTCAGGCTCGGTCATGGCGAGACGACCATGCCGTTCGCCGCGTTGATCAAAGCTCCGGGCAGCGAGAAGCAGGTGCCGGAGGGCAGCAACTACACGCGCTACGACAACCCGTGGCGCGGTCACGTCGCCGGACTGCCGGCTGGAAGCATTGAGTGGGTGGCCTACAAGAAGTCGGGTAGCCCCACCCTCGTGACAATGCGCTACAACGAGCGCCCTGTGCAGTTCCGCGTCGCCTGCACGCCGACCGAGCCGAGCGGCTACTTCTACACCGTCACCGAGCTCAAGGACTGCCTGCTCTAGTGGCGCAGCTTCACGAGCTTGGCGAGCTCGGCATCTGACAGCTCCGTCAGAGCGCCCTCGCCGCCGTTGACGACCGCGTCCGCCAGCGACCGCTTGGAGCGGATCAGCTCATCGATCGACTCCTCGATCGTGCCCTCGCTAATCAGGCGGTGGACCTGCACGTTCTTGGTCTGCCCGATGCGGTGCGCACGGTCGGTGGCCTGGTCTTCGACGGCGGGGTTCCACCAGCGATCGAAGTGGATCACGTGATCGGCCTTCGTCAGGTTGAGACCCACGCCTGCAGCCTTGAGCGACAGTACGAAGACCGGCACCTCACCGCCCTGGAACTTGTGCACCATCTTCTCGCGCGCCTTGATCGTCGTGCCGCCATGCAAGAACTGGCTCTTGATCTTCTTCTCGTCAAGGTGCCGCGACAGCAGTCGGCCCATCTGGGCGTACTGCGTGAACACCAGCACCGCGCCGTCCTCGGCGACGATCTCCTCGACCAGCTCGTCGAACACCGTGAGCTTGCCCGAACGAGCCGGCAGGCGACCGTCGGTCTGCCGCAGGAAGTGCGCCGGGTGGTTGCAGATCTGCTTGAGCTGGGTGAGCAGCTTGACCACGAGACCACGTCGCTGGATGCCGACCGCAGCCTCGATCTCGGCGAGCGTGTTGCGGACGACCGCTTCGTACAGGCCGACCTGCTCGCGGGTGAGGTTGACCGAGTGATCGGTCTCGATCTTGGGCGGCAGCTCGGGTGCGATGCCGGGGTCGGACTTGCGACGACGCAGCACGAACGGGCGGATCAGCTGCGACAGTCCGGCGGCCTTCGCCTTGTCGCGTCGCGCCTCGATCGGTCGCGACCACTGCACGCGGAACTGCTCGTACGTGCCGAGCAGTCCCGGTGTCGTCCAGTCGAGAATCGCCCAGAGCTCGGAGAGGTTGTTCTCGACCGGGGTGCCGGTCAGCGCGAGCCGCGCCTCGGCGGGGATCGTACGCAGCGCCTGTGCGGTACGGGCGCGAGGATTCTTGACGTTCTGCGCCTCGTCGGCGACGACCAGACCCCAGCCAGGCTGGTGGAAGCGCAGGAAGTCGGCGTCCGCGCGCATCGTCGCGTACGTGGTGACGACGAAGCCGTCCTCCACGCCATCGAGTCGGCGGCCGGCGCCGTGATAGCGCCGTACGTTGACGCCCGGCGCGAAGCGCTTGATCTCGCGCTCCCAGTTGCCGAGTACGGATGCGGGGGCGACGACCAGCGTCGGGGCTGTCGACGTACGCGCGCGCTGCAGGTGCAGGGCGATCAGCATGACGGTCTTGCCGAGACCCATGTCGTCGGCGAGGATCCCGCCGAGTCCGAGGTCGACCAGCTGCGTCATCCACTGCAGGCCCTGGAGCTGGTACTCGCGCAGCGTGCCGTCCAGCTCGTGCGGCTGCACCGCCGGCATGATGTCGCGGTCCTGGGTGGCGAGCTTGCGCCGCAGGTCCTCGAGCCAGCCGACTGTGTCGACTTCGGTGCTGAGCCCGTCGACCACGAGCGTGCCGGAGACAGCAGCCCGCAGCGCTTCGCCGGAGGTGATGGTGCGGGTGCCGCGTTCGAGCACCCGCTGCAGGCGACGCGGATCGACGAACACCCACTGGTCACGAAGCTTGATTAGACCGGTCTGCGACTTCGCGAGCTGGTCGAGCTCGGTCTGGGTCAGCGTCTTGTCGCCGAGCGCGACCTGCCACTTGAAGTCGAACAGCTGGTCGGCGGCAAATGCCTTGGCCCGCTCGGAACCGGGTGCCTCCTGACGTCCGACGACAGCCTTGGTCTCGAGGGTGCGTACGAGATCGGGCGGCCACCGTACGTCGATGTGCGCCGCCATCAGGTGCGAGACCGTTCGACCGTCACCCAGCAGTGCGAGCTCGTCGGAGGTGACGCGGACTCTGCCCTTCGAGATGTCGGTGAGCAGTCGTGCCGCCGGCGGCCAGGTGTCGGCGGTACGTGTGAGCATGGTGCGGGTCGCCATGCGTACGCCGGGACCGAGGTGGTGGTTGTCCTGCGCCCAGACGTCGCTGGCCCGGGCAGCGCCGAACGAGCTGTCGCGCGGCTTGATGCGGAGCTCGATCTCGGCGATCAGGGCGGTGCCATCCTCGAGAACCTCAGCCTCGTACAGGAAGGAGACCTCGAAGATGTAGGAGAACAGTCGCTCACGCTCGCGTGGCGATGCAGCCCGCGGTGAGACGTACGCCTGGCGCTGCGGCGTCGATGCAGCCGCCGGTGCGTCAACGGCGAGCGCTTTGAGGAATGCCTTGACCTTCGCGCCGCCGCTCGGGATCGCGGTGGCTGCCTGCTGCAGCTGCGACAGCTCGGATGCCTCGGGGGAGCCGAGGTTGCCCTTGGCCATGATGCGCAGCGCGAGGATCGCCGGCGTCGCCCACGCGCGTACGGAAGCGTGTGCCGACATGGCACGAATTCCCTGCGACAGCGGGCCTATCGACTCGCTCGCGGTGGCCCGATGTTCGCCGTCTGGACCGTGAAATACGAAGCGCGATGCCGCTGGATCTTCGTTGACCTCGAAATCGACCGGATAGCGCAGCAATAGGCGCAAATCAGTCGATGTGGGCATCCCTCCATTGTCCAACACGCGCCCAAACCCACCAAAACGAGCTGGTCTTCATCTCACCTCGTGACCCACGACCTTCGGCCTCACTGGCGGGCGACAGGGCTTGCCCGCCAGCCCCGAGGTACGAGGGGCGTGAGCGAAGCGAGGCGTGGTGAGCCGTTGGGCTCGCTTGTGGACAGCAGGTTCGACCGTCGAGTCGTTGGCTCGAAC
The DNA here is from genome assembly GCA_036676545.1 of Aeromicrobium sp. Lineage (GTDB taxonomy): Bacteria > Actinomycetota > Actinomycetes > Propionibacteriales > Nocardioidaceae > Aeromicrobium. The sequence goes on from JAKFCR010000158.1 coordinate 3,804, forward strand.
GATGAGTCCTATGCCATTCATGTATGTGCTCGAGTGCGCCGACAAGACGTACTACACGGGCAGCACCTGGGACCTTCTCACTCGACTCAAGAAGCACAAAGAGGGTGAGGGCGGCGAGTACACCAAGCGGCGATTGCCCGTGCGTCTCGTCTACTACGAGTACTACGAGCAGATCGTCGAAGCTTGGGGACGCGAGCGGAAAATCCATGGTTGGACACACGGCAAGAAGAGAATGCTCATCCGGGACGGGCCCGGCATTCGGGTCGAAGATGAGGATCACCCCTTTCAGTTGCGCAGCGAGTGATCTTGCGTCGCCTCGGCCTTCGGCCTCACGTTCGGCCGCGGGCGGCCTCACTGGCGGGCGATAGGTTCCCCCTATGCGTGTTGTCACTGCAGTTCTCCTTCTGCTGCTTGCGGGGTGTTCCAGTGACCCTGTCGAGCCGCTGGTTAAGCCGACACAGACTCCGACACCGACTCCCACGCCGACGTTCGCCTACCCGGGCAAGGACTGGGCCGTTGAAGAGCAGGGTGACTTCGCGAAGCTTGATCGTGAGCTCGCCGCAGCCCGCTCCACGTGCTTTGCGGTCGTCAAGGACGGGCGTCTTGCGCACAGTTCGGGCGGCGGCACGACGCGACCGGCGTACTCGATCACGAAGTCCGTCACTGCGATCCTCGTGGGCATTGCCGCCGACGAGGGGAAGCTGGCACTCGACGACAAGGCGTCGAAGTACATCCCCGATTGGCGAGGCACCGCCGCGCAAAATGTCACGATCCGCGATCTGCTCTCCAACACGAGCGGCCGGCACTGGGACTACAACACCGACTACAGCCAGATGATCCGTCGCGCACCGGACAAGACCGCGTTCTCGATCGGACTCAGCCACGACACTAAGCCCGGCACGAAGTGGGACTACAACAACTCCGCCGTGCAGACGCTCGAGGCGGTACTCGAGGAGGCCACGGGCCAGGACGTCGCCGCGTACGCCAAGAAGCGACTGCTCGATCCGATCGGCATGCGCGACACCACCTGGGCGCACGACAACGCCGGCAACACCACGACGTACTCAGGCATCGACTCGTCGTGCCAGGATCTCGCGCGCATCGGCTACCTGATGATGCGCAGCGGTGCCTGGAAGGGTGAGCAGCTCGTCTCCGACTCGTTCGTCGCCGAGGCCACCAACGAGTCATCGTCGCAGCTCAACGCCGCATACGGGCTGCTCTGGTGGGTCAACAAGCCCGGCCGCATCGTCACGATCAACCGCGCCGCCGGCTTCCCGAGCGACGCCCCGCCCTACAAGGGCCAGCTCGCTCCCAAGGCGCCTGAGGACACCTTCTGGGCGCTCGGATATGGCAGTGAGTACGTCATGGTGATCCCGTCGGAGGGCATCGTCGCCGTACGTATGGGCTCGCGCCCGGACACACCCGAACAGCTGTCGTTCTCGTCGTTCGCCGAAGGCGTGCTGAACGCTTTGCGCACCCCCTGACATACATGGCGGAATCTCGTGCCGAGGTGGCCGAAATCCCGAACGACAGGTGTCCGACCCGGACCCTAGGCTGACGGCAGTCAACGAGAGGACTGTGACGCAGTGGCCGTTCCACGTACCGGGCTGGTCGCCGTCGCTCTCGGAATCGTCTACGTCGTATGGGGATCGACCTACCTCGGCATCCGCGTCGTGGTCGAGGACGCACCTCCGATGACGTCGATGGGTCTGCGGTTCGCCACGGCCGGCCTGCTGCTCGGCGCGTTCTTCGCCGTACGACGCGGGTTCAAGTTCCTTGCCCTGACCCGGCGACAGGTCATCGGCACCGCGTTCCTCGGACTGTGTCTCCCGCTGCTCGGCAACGGACTGGTGTCGGTGGCCGAGGACAGGGGCGCGACCTCAGGCTTCGCGGCACTGCTCATCGCCGTGGCGCCCTTGGTCATCGTGATCTTCCGGGCGATTGAGCACGATCTGCCCAACACCCAGACCATCGTCGGGGTGCTGCTGGGCTTCGCCGGGCTCGCCATCCTGGTGCTGTTCGGCCGTGGTGCGGGTGATTTCGCGCTCGGACCGGCCTTGATCGTCCTGTTCGCCGCGTCGTGCTGGGCCTTCGGCTCGTACGTCCAGCCGCGGCTCTGGCTGCCGGCCAACCCGTTCGTCGTCGCGGTCTGGGAGATGATCTTCGGCGGCGCGATGATGGTGGCGCTCGGCCTGTCGGTGGGGGAGACGATGACCTTCGACTACCCAGCCAAGACGTGGTTCGCTCTGGGCTACCTGGTCATCTTCGGCTCGGTCATCGCCTTCACCGCCTACGTCTGGCTGGTCGCCAACGCGCCGATCTCGCTCGTGGCCACCTATGCGTACGTCAATCCGGTCATCGCGGTGTTCCTCGGCTGGCTGATCCTCGACGAGAAGATCACCTGGCCCATCGTCGCCGGCGGTGCGATCGTCGTCGCTGCGGTCGCCCTGGTGATCACGTCCGAGCGCCGTCAGCCGGCACCGGCCGCTCCGGCCGAGCCGCCAGTGGTCGAGCAGGTCGCGAAATCGCTGCAAACCCCGTGATCCTCGCGTAGGTTCTCCGAATGACTGATGTCACGATCACGCACATCGGCGGCCCGACTGCGCTCATCGAAGTCGGCGGTTGGCGCATCCTCACCGACCCGACGTTCGACCCTCCGGGCAAGCGCTACTTCTTCGGCTGGGGCACGATGTCGCGCAAGCTCGTCGGTCCATCAATCCTCGCCAAGGACCTCGGCCAGATCGACGCCGTACTCGTCAGCCACCACCATCACGGTGACAACCTCGACCCGAGCGCCGAGGCGCTACTGCCGACCTGGGGCACGACCTACACGACAAAGAAGGCCGCCAAGAAGCTCGGCGGCAACACCGTGGGTCTCGCTGCCTGGGAGACGACGACCCTCGAGGCGCCCGGCAAGCTGACCGTCACGATCACCGCGACCCCGTGCCGTCACGGCCCGGTCGGCAGCGACCCGATCACCGGCCCAGTCGTCGGCTTCTCTCTCAAGTGGGAGGGACAGGAGCACGGCGAGCTGTGGGTCACCGGCGACACCGTCCTGTACGACGGTCTCCGCGAGGTCGCGAAGCGACTCAAGGTCGGAACGATGCTGCTGCACCTCGGCTCCGTACGGTTCCGCTACCTGTCCGGCTGGTTCCGCTACACGATGGACGCCAAAGAGGGCGTCGAGCTGATCGACCTCATCAAGCCGAGCACTGTGATCCCCGTGCACTACGAGGGTTGGTCACACTTCCAGCAGGGCCGAGACCAGGCCGAGAACGAGCTGGCCGCAGCCCAAACCGCGATCACCTGGCTCGATCCTGGCGAGACCACCACCGTCAACGCCTAGCTCACCCGTCCGTGGCGACAGCTGGCTCTTCCTCGGCGGGCGGCTCGGTCGGTTCGGTGGTTGCGGGCGCCGTAGGCGTCGGCGTTGGCTCAGGCGTCGTGTCGATCTTGTCGTCGTCCTTCTTCTTGTCCTCGCCCTTGCCTTTGTTGCCGTTGCTGCCAGACCCGCCCGAGACGGTGAGTACGACGTTGGAGCCGTGCTGCGCCCGCGTGGATGGATCGACGGCGGTGACCGTGCCGACGGGTTCGTCGGATGGCTGGTCGTTGCGTTGAGGCTTGAGTCCGAGCTTGTCCAGGATCTTCGCGGCATCCTCGTACGACTTGCCGACGAGGTTCTTGGGGATCTTGACGAGTCCCGTGGCGACACCGAGGTCAACCACACTGTTCTTGTCCACGTCGGACCCAGGATCGGGCGACTGTGTGACGACCACGCCGGCCTTGTAGCCAGCAGCGTCAACATCGTGCGTTTTAACCTTCAGTCCCTCGCTCGCCAGCTTTGCCGCCGCCTCGATGCTCGTCATCTTGCGTACGTCGGGTACCTCGACCGTGTTCGCCCCAAAGGGATACAACAGAGCGAACACGACGGCGGCGAGCGCCAGCAGGGCCGAGCTGACCAGCACGGTGCGCCGCGAGCCGCGCCGATCCTCGGTCATCACCTCGGACGTCGGATCGTCGAGCGCGACCGGCAGGATGCCGGTGCTGGCCGAAGCACCCACCGTTGCAGTTTCAGCTCCAGTTCCAGCTCCAGCGGTTGCTGCCAGGTGTGATCCGGGCTGAGTCGCCTCTGAGTCGGTGACGGTGGCGACCTCGGTCGGGACAGTCGTGGCCATGGTCGCGGCAGTCGCAGCCACGTCGCCGGCCGACGGTCGCTGCGCGGGTTCCTTGGCCAGAAGTCCCTCGACAAGAGGACCGACCCCCGATGCAACGAGCTCGTCCGGCAGATCGGGTATGGGCGCCTGCACGTGCGCCAAAGCTGTCGCAATGTCCGTCTCGCGGTGGAAGGGCGGGACCCCGGTCAGACACGTGTAGGTGACGACGCCAAGCGCGTAGAGGTCGGATGCGTACGTGGCCTGGCGACCCGCTGCCTGCTCGGGACTCAGGTAGTCCGCAGTGCCAATCAACGCGCCGGTCTGTGTCAGCGAGTCCCCGTCGATCGAACGGGCAATACCGAAGTCGAGGATCATCACCCGACCGGATGCCGTCAGCATGACGTTTGCCGGCTTGAGGTCCCGGTGGACGATGCCGGCCTCGTGAGCGGTGTTGAGGGCACTCGCCATCTCGCAGACGATCGCCATCGTCTCGCCAACGGGTAGGGCGACCCGTGATTTGAGCATGGCCGCCAGCGAGACACCATCGACCAGGGGCATTACCAGGAACGGGGTGGTCCTGCCGTCGTCCTCGTGGTGCTCGCCGTAGTCGTACACATCGACGATGCCCGGATGGTGCAGCGATCCGGCGAGCTGAGCCTCGGTTCGCAGTCGTTCACGGATCGTTTCGTCCTCGGCGAGGTGCGCTCGAATCACTTTGACGGCGACCTCACGATTGAGCACCTCGTCGTGGGCTTTCCATACTTCGCCCATTCCGCCGCCACCGATCAGGGTGTCGAGACGGTAGCGATCGCTGAGGATGATGGGCACCAACCAACGGTATGCCGGATTGGCTGACTTCTCCTGTTGAGCGAGAGGCCTAGACCTCGGTCTGGGCTGCCTCTGCCGCCTCTGCTTCGGCAACCTTGCGACGTACGTCGTCCATGTCGAGTCCCTTGACCGCCTGGATGACCTGCTCGAGACCAGCTGCGGGGAGTGCGCCGGGCTGCGAGAACACAAGAATGCCGTCGCGGAACGCCATCAGCGTCGGGATCGAGGAGATGCCGGCTGCACCGGACAGCTCACCTTCGGCCTCGGTGTCGATCTTCGCGAAAACGACATCGGGGTGCTGCTCGCTCGCCGCTTCATAAACGGGGCCGAACTGCATGCATGGGCCACACCAGGAAGCCCACCAGTCGACCAATGTGATCCCGTCGGCGGAGACGGCGTCGTCGATGCTGTCCTTGGTCAGGTTGATGGTGCTCATAACTGCCTTTCGTTGAGTACGACTAGTTCAACAAACGCGGCCAAGCACAGATTCCCTAGTCGTCGTCGCGTTTCTTGCCCCGGTCCCGGTCGTCGTCATCGCGGTTGAAATCGAAGTCGAAGAAGGAGTAGGACACCGTCAGCGTGATCGTGTCGCCTGCCTTCGCCAGTGCCGAGGGGTCGACTGACAGGACGGTGTCAGATTCCTCTTGCGAGAGTTTCTGCGCCTTGTTGACCTTGAGACCGAGATCCTCGAGTGCCGCGGCGGCGTCGTCGTACGGTTTGCCGACGAGGTCCTTCGGCACCGCGAACAGGCCGGTGGCAACCGTGAGCTCGACGAGAGTGTCCTCGCCCACCTCGGTGCCGGGTTTCACGGACTGCTTGATGACCTCGCCGGCCTTGTGACCAGCGACGTTGGCTTCGTGTGTCTCGACCGCCAGGTCGGCGCGACCGAGAGCGGACGCGGCCTCGACGCTGGACATGCCGACGACATTGGGCACGTCAATCTTGACGGGACGGTTCGCGTACGCGAATCCGCCAGCCAGCACGCCGATCAGCGCGACCATTGCGGCGCCAACCCACAGTGCCCGGCGCGGGCGTCGGCGCTTGGCATCAACGATGTCGATTGTCGCCGTAGCGTCGCGGTCGTCGCGAGGAAGTGGGGTCAAGTCGGTTCGAGTGTGCTCGGTATTGATCTTGCCGGTGGTCGGGAGACGCGTCGCCATCGTCGCGGCAATCGCGGCCACATCACCGGCGGAGGGACGATGGGTCGGCTCCTTCGACAGCAGCGACCGGATCAGCGGGTCAGCCATCGCGAGTTCGGACGGCAGGGGCGGGACTGGCTCGTGCAGGTGAGCGAGCGCCGTACCGACATCAGTCTCGCGGCGGAACGGGGGAGCGCCGGTGAGGCAGGTGTACGCGACGATGCCGAGCGCGTACAGATCGGAGGCGTATGTCGCCGGGTGGCCTGCGGCCTGCTCTGGGCTGAGGTAGTCGGCGGTGCCGACCATCGCACCGGTCTGGGTCAGCGACTCGCCACCCGTCGATCGGGCGATGCCGAAGTCGAGGATCATCACGCGTCCCGACGCGGTGAGCATGACGTTGGCGGGCTTGAGATCGCGGTGCACGATGCCTGCACCGTGGGCCGTCTGGAGTGCGCTCGCCATCTCGGCAACGATCGACATGGTCTCGCCGAGCGGCAAGGAACCCCTCGACGTGAGGACTTCCGACAGCGTGACGCCATCAACGAGCGGCATCACGAGGTACGGCGTCGTACGGCCATCGACGTCGACGTGCTCGCCGTAGTCGAAGACATCGACAATGCCGGGGTGGCGCAAGGACCCAGCAAGCTGCGCTTCAGTACGGAGTCGCTCGCGGATCCTCATGTCGCCAGCAAGATGCGGCCGGATCACCTTCACCGCAACGACGCGATCGAGCACCGGATCGTGGGCCTTCCACACCTCGCCCATGCCGCCGTCGCCGATGAGAGCGTCCAGGCGATAGCGATCCGAGAGTGTTGCAGGCATTGATTCATTCTAGTTCGTTGTGACCAGTTGTCCCGACCGGGCATGATCGAGCCCATGATCGAACGGCGCACGTTCCTCACCGGTATTGCAGCGGTTGGGGCTGTGTCCCTGATCGGCTGCAGCAGCGACGACAAGCCGAAGACACCGACTCAGACCGCACCCACGCCATCAGCCACCACACCGGACGGATCCGTGAACCCCAAGGTGGAGTCCACGATTGCGACCGGGCTCAACGTTCCGTGGGGCATTGCGTTCCTCGCGAGTGGTGCCGCGTACGTGTCACAGCGCGACGCCGGTTCCATCGTGCGGATCGATCCTGGCGGCGAGGTCACCGACCTCGGTCGCGTCCAGGGCGCCGATTCCGCCACCAGTGAGGGCGGCCTGATGGGCATCGCACTGGACCCTGACGACGAGTCGGTGCTGTACGCGTACATGAGCACCAGCTCCGACGACCGCCTCGTTCGACTCAGCGTGAACGGCGACCGGATCAGCCGCCCCGAACCGCTCCTCACGGGTGTGCGTTCGGCGGCCAACCACCACGGCGGACGACTGGTGTTCGACAGCAGCGGTCATCTCTTCCTGGCAATCGGCGATGGCGCAGTTCCCGAGGACGCGCAGGACCGCGACGGACCGAACGGTTCGATCCTTCGTCTCGACAAGGAAGGACGTGCGGCGAAAGGCAACCCCTTCGACAACAAGGTCTGGTCGTACGGGCACCGCAACATCGAGGGCCTGGCGTTCGACGCCGAGGGACGGCTGTGGGCGTCGGAGTTCGGCCAGGATTCGCGCGACGAGCTCAACCTGATCGAGAAGGGCAAGAATTACGGGTGGCCGCGGTTCGAGGGGGAGTCCGACGACCCGGACTTCGTGTCGCCGAAGGTCACCTGGAGCACCGACGAGGCATCTCCGGCCGGGCTCGCGATCACCCGGTCGACCGCCTTCATGGCAGCGCTTCGGGGTGAACGCCTCTGGATGATCCCGCTCGACGGCGAGTTGGCCGGCAAGCCGAAGGCGCTGTTCACGGGGAAGTACGGACGCATCCGCGATGTGGTCGTCGCGCCCGACGAGTCGCTCTGGGTCACGACCAGCAACACCGACAGCCGAGGCCGACCTGGCTCAGACGACGACCGCATCCTCCGAGTGACGCTGTAGGCGCAAAACTACCGATCAGTAAGGGTTTTGCGGCCTCGAACATGAGGATAACCTCGGCTTTATGGATGAGTCTTCGTTCGAAATCGACCCCGCACAGGTCCGTGAGGCAGCCAAGCGCTTCCCCGCGCACCGCTTGACGACACTTGGCGGTCACCCCGACAGCGACGTCAGCTACATAGCCACGGCAGCAGAGTTCGGTCGGCACGCCTGGGACGAGGGCGGGCACATCTGAACCAGCTTCCCCAGAACGTAGAAAACCCCCGGAGCATGCTCCGGGGGTTTTCTACGTTCTCTGAGGTTCAGAGAGGACGAATGTTCGCTGCTTGCAGGCCCTTCTGGCCCTGCTCGACGTCGAATTCGACCTTCTGGTTCTCGTTCAGCGAGCGGTAGCCGCTCGACTGAATCGCGCTGAAGTGCGCGAATACGTCTTCGCTGCCGTCGTCGGGCGCAATGAACCCGAAGCCCTTGTCAGCGTTGAACCACTTGACGGTTCCTGTTGCCATGTCGTACTCCTCTTGGCGAGTTGCCACCCCCGACTTTCGCGAGCGGCTGTCGCGACGTACATCCAACCTTGAGAAGAACAGACACCCCGAAAGGAACTCATCTCGTACGGCCAACGTCGTGCAACTGCGTTCAACCCTAGGGCACCGCCCCGGGCCAAAAGCAAGTGTTTTCCGTTATCTGGGCAAAGGATTCATGAGCCCGTAACAGTGCTACGCGCGCCTGCCGAACACCTGTGAGACCCACCAACGACCCTTGGTGTCCTTGTAGGCACCCACGCCGATCAGTCGATAGCTGGACTTGAGAATGTTGGCTCGGTGACCCGTTGACCTCATCCACGCGTACACGACGCTCCGACCGCTTGAGAAGCCATAGGCAATGTTCTCGCCCACGCGACTGAGGTTGCAGGCGGACAGGACCCTGCTCATGCTCTGGTGCTTCATTGTTTGGTTGACCGCCATCCACTTGGCATGGCGCTCGGCGTAGTAGTCGACGCATGATGCCGACTTGACCGACACCAGGTCGGCGTTCACTCGATACCTGTTGGTGTAGGTGATCACCTGCGACTCATAGTCGTCGGAGGCGCTCGCATTGGCTGCTCCCGGCAGCGCTACGAGGAGGCCAAGAGATATGGCCATGCATGACAAAACAGAACGAATTTTCATCGGGTCTCCCTCCCTTACGGCTCAAAGTACGCACGCGACGGTCGAGAAACACTGAGCCGGGAGAACTAGTCATTCGGGAGTGGAGGAGGGTGGAGAACTAGTTCTTTATAACTACTTCACGCCTAAGTCAAGACTGCCGAAGTTCCTGAATATTGCCTAAGTTGAGTGCGTTGTGCCGACGCACACCTCACAAGGGTGTGCTCACTATCCGGTTGGACGACCGTCCGATTGGCGTCAAAGCAAGTAGGGGGAATCAGTGAAGCGTGTGACCTCAGGCCTTGTCGGCCTAGGACTCGCGGCCTCGCTTGGACTCGCTTATGCGGCTCCGAGTAATGCCCAGTCCTCACCACCCGTCTCCGGCAGCGATCGTGCTGACAAGAAGGACGAGTTGCCCAACCCGCTCGAAGACAAGCGTCGCGCGCTGCGTGAGACAGCCGTCTCGGGTGTCCTGAACGGTGACCTCAAGGCTGTCGAGAAGAACGGCAGCACCGTCGTCAAAGTCGGCAAGGGAAGCAGCCCGGCCGATGCGGCACGCGAGGGCGTCGAGGCTGGCGGGACTCAAGACCAGTACGTCGAGCTCTCGCAGGAACGAGCCGACAAGGTCTTCGTGATCCTCGTCGAATTCGGCAACGAGCGTCACCCTGACTTCCCGGACGTCGACACCGACCCCGACACTCCCGGTCCGACCACGTTCGAAGGACCGCTTCACAACAAGATCCCCGAGCCTGACCGCACCAAGGACAACACGACGGTCTGGCAGTCCGACTTCAACCAGCAGCACTTCCAGGACCTCTACTTCAAGAAGACCGATGGTGCTGACTCGCTGTCGACCTACTACAAGGCGCAGTCGTCGGGTCGATACTCCGTCGACGGCCAGGTTTCCGACTGGGTCAAGGTGCCCTACAACGAGGCCCGCTATGGCCGCGAGGATGCCACCACCTGGAACCTCATCGAGGACGCAGTGGCGTCATGGGTCGAGCAGCAGCACGCTGCAGGCAAGACCGATGCCGAGATCAAGGCCGCGATGGCTGAGTACGACAAGTACGACCGTTACGACTTCGATGGTGACGGCGACTTCAATGAGGCTGACGGCTACCTCGACCACTTCCAGATCGTCCACGCAGGTGGCGACGAGGCTGATGGCGACCCGCAGCAGGGCGAAGACGCCATCTGGTCGCACCGTTGGTACGCGTTCCTGACTGACGCTGGCGTCACCGGCCCCGAACAGAACCGTCTCGGCGGCACTCAGGTCGGCGACACCGGTATCTGGGTCGGCGACTACACGGTCCAGCCCGAGAACGGCGGCCTGTCGGTCTTCACCCACGAGTACGGTCACGACCTCGGTCTTCCCGATGATTACGACACGTCGGGTGGCGGCGACAACTCCAGCGAATACTGGACGCTGATGGCGCAGAGCCGACTCAACGCCGCGGGCGAGCCTCTCGGCACGCGTCCGGGCGACCTCGGTGCGTGGCAGAAGCTGCAGCTCGGCTGGCTCGACTACGAGGTAGTCGGCGCGCAACAGAAGAAGACGCTCGAGCTGGGCCCACAGGAGTACAACTCCGCCAAGGCGCAGGGCGCGGTCGTCGTGCTGCCCAAGAAGGACGTCACCACCGACAACGGTGCACCGGCGTCTGGCAGCAATCAGTTCTTCTCCGGCAGCGGCGATGATCTGGCCAACTCGCAGACAACTGACGTCGACCTCACCGGCAAGACCGGTGGAACGCTGACCGCCAAGGTCCGCTACTCGATCGAAGAAGACTACGACTACGCGTACATCCAGGCCTCCACCGATGGTGGAGCCAACTGGACGTCGCTCGACGGCACGATCAATGGCACAGCCATTGGACCCGACACCTCAGGGCGTCCGGCCATCGACGGTGAGCAGGAGACGTGGGCTGACCTCAACGTGCCTCTCGGCGCGTACGACGGCCAGGCGATCAAGCTGCGCTTCTACTACAAGACCGATGGTGGGCTGGCGCTTCCGGGCCTGTACGTCGACGACATCAAGGTCGCGGCTGGTGCCGAGACTCTGTTG
>JAKFCR010000159.1:0-4870 GCA_036676545.1 Aeromicrobium sp.
AGGCCTCGGCAGATGGGCCTCCGAAGCATCAGGTGGGAGTGGCGGCATGGTGCAGGGCACCGTCAAATGGTTCAACGCTGACAAGGGTTATGGCTTCATCGAGGTCGAGGGCCAGGACGACGTTTTCGTCCACTGGTCCAAGATCGCATCCGACGGCTACAAGACTCTCGAAGACGGCCAGAAGGTCGAATTCGAGATCGTCGATGGGCCCAAGGGTCGAGAAGCCCACGAAGTCCTCGGACAGTAAAGTCCGCGCAAAAGCTCGGCCTGCGGGCCGGGCTTTTTCGCGCTCAGACACGGTGACGTGACCTATGTGACACTTGCAATGTCACATGACCTGTGCGCATACTCTCGGTATGTTTCCTCATGCTTCCGAGCCCATCACCGCACCCGTCGGCGGCGCCGAGCTGGGTCAGGTCATCGGCCTTTCCATCGCTGCCGGCCTCGTCACGCTGGTCCTGCTCGCCATTGCCTGGGCACACCGCACCCACCGCATCGACTGGTTCCAAAAGCTCGGTGACCGCCTCGGAGCTCGCCACGGCGAGCCCGGCTGGTCGACCATCCCAACCTTCTTCGTCGGCAGCTCGCTGATCGTTGCCCTGCTCGGCTTCATGTGGGACGTCAGCCTCCACGCCGGACGCGGACGCGACGCCGGCCCCCTCGCCAACCCGGCGCACTACCTGATCCTTTATGGGCTCTTCGCACTCTTCATCGCCGGTATGTCCGCCGTCGTGTTCCCTCGTGACGGTGAGAAGCCGGGCGTTGCCGCGGTCAAGATCACCCGCACCTGGTACGCCCCGGTCAGCGGCATCTTCATCGCCGCCTGTGGTCTGTACGCGCTCATCGGCTTCCCGCTCGACGACGTCTGGCACCGCCTCTTCGGCCAGGACGTGACGCTCTGGGGTCCGACGCACCTGATGCTGATTGGCGGCGCAGGACTCTCGACCGCCGGCATCATCCTGCTGCACCGCGAGGCAGAAGTTGCCATGGCGCAGAAGGGCAAGGCCCTCCCCAAGTGGCTCGCCACGATCCTCGTCTCCATCGCATTCGGCTCCCTGCTGATCGGCCTCTCTGTGTTCCAGGGTGAGTTCGACTTCGGCATCGCCCAGTTCCGCATGGTGTTCGCCCCGCTGATGATCGTTGCCGCTGCTGGCATACCGCTGGTTGCCGCTCGCCTGTACGTCGGCCCCGGCGCCGCGATCGCCGCGGCCGTGTTCTTCCTGCTGATGCGCGGCATCGTGTCGTTCCTGGTCACGGATGTTATGGGTGAGGCGCACCACGTGTTCCCGCTCTACCTCGGCAGCGCAATCCTGATCGAGCTGCTCGCGTTCACGAAGCTCAAGGAAAAGCCTCTGTGGTTCGGCGCCGTTGGCGGCCTGCTCATCGGCACCGTCGGCCTCGTGATCGAGAAGCTCTGGAACGACCGCGTCTTCGCTTTCCCGTGGACTCAGGACATGTGGGCCGAGGGCCTCGCCATGGCCGTACCGGTTGCCATCGCCTCTGGACTCTGTGGCGCGCTGTTCGCGCTCGGCCTCCAGGGCAAGCTGCCCGCCAAGAAGGTCGCCCGGACGATCATCGTCGGCTCGGTGCTCGTCACTGGCCTGGCGGTGGCGAACGGGCTCAACGCCACGGTCCCCAAGAACGCGTCGGCGGACTTCACCCTCACCGAGGTTGGCACGCCTGACAATCGTGAGGTGACCGCCCAGGTCACGATCGACCCGTCCACTCTGGTCGACGAAGACCCGACCTGGGTCCAGATCACAGCTTGGCAGGGTGGCGGCATCGTGTCGGACCAGCTACGCCGTACCGGCGACAACACCTGGGAGTCGACAAAGCCTGTGCCAGTCGGTGGAAACTGGAAGACGCTATTGCGTGTCCAGGACGGCCGGATGCTTGCAGCCGTACCGATCTTCCTGCCTGCCGATGCGCCGTTGAAGGCGGAGGAGCTCCCGGCCGAGGCCTCGTTCACCCGCGACTTCGTGCCCGAGATCGAGATCCTGCAGCGCGAGCGGGAGGGTGACACGTCACCGGTTGTGTGGGCTATTGCCAACGGAGTCGTGCTGTTCTGCAGCCTCGCCATCATCCTCGGCATCAGCATCGCGGTCTCGCGAGTCGCTCGAAAGATCGAGGAGCACGAGGCAGCGGACGACCGTACGCCTACGCTGACCTCATGACTCCAGCCGGCACAGAACTGGTTGTTTCGCCTGCCGGCGAGGTACTGCTGGCCCACCACGTCGCGCTGCTGGCGATCCCCGCGATCATCCCAGCCGTCGTGGTGGTGGGAGTCGTGCTCTACATAGCCCGCAAGGACCGAGCGGACGAGCGTGAAGAGCGAGAGCTCATCGAGCGTGCCTTCGAGCCTGAACCTGAAGGAAATGAATGAAGACCGCTGCAGCAGTTCTGTTGCTTGCGCTGACCCTCGCGGGTTGCGGAAGTACGAGCGAGCCTTCGAGCGAAGCCACTTCGACCGCTTCGGAAACCGAACCGACGCCAAGCGCGACGACTGAGGCACCGAAGGGTGTCACTGTCGAGATCGAATTCGTCAACGGCGAGGTCGTGCCCCTCGACGAAAAGATTGACGTGAATGTTGGGGAGCCGGTCACTCTGCACGTCATCAGCGACGTCGCCGAAGAGATTCACGTCCACACCGATCCTGAACACGAGTACGAAGTGGCTGCCGGTGACGACAAGACGTTCACCTTCACGATCAAGACGCCCGGTCAGGTCGCCGTCGAGGCGCACGAGCTCGACGTGACGATCGTGGAGCTCGTCGCCCGACCGTGATCTTCGGTTCTGGGCTGGCGCAGCACGGTATCGGTGGCGGTGCCACCGACCTGCCGATCCCGCTGTTGTTCGCGATGGTCGGCGCCTCCTGGGCGCTCGCCCTGTCGTTCGCGATGCTCGTCGTCCAGTGGAAGCAGCCTCGCTTCACGACGCCAGACGTCGATCCGCAGGCGGGTGAACCGCCCGCGCGACGCGCGTGGCTCGCGGTCGTCGGACTGGTGCTGACCGCGTGGTTCCTGCTCGCACTGTTCGGCGGCCCGTCGGACGAGACCAACGCCGCGCTGGGATGGCTCTACATCCTGACCTGGGTCGGCCTGGTGCCGCTCGCTTTGATCTGCGGGCACATCTGGCGCGACATGTCGCCGTGGCGCACGATCCAAGGATGGCTGGGAGAAGGACGCCTCACCTATCCGGCGAAGCTCGGATACTGGCCGGCAGCGGCTGGCCTGATGGTGTTCGCCTGGCTCGAGCTGGCATCGCCCGATCCCGCAGACGTCGGCTCGGTACGAATCTGGGTGGCCGGATACATCGCGGCGATGCTGATCGGTGGGTGGGTGTTCGGCTCGACGTGGTTCGACCGCGCCGATCCGTTCGACGTCTACAGCGCGATTGTCTCCAAGCTGTCGCCGTTCGTGCGTGATGGCCGCTTCGCGTTGCACAACCCACTACGTACGCTCCCGACTGTTCCGATCGCTCCCGGACTTGTTGCGGTGCTCGCGACGCTGCTCGGATCGACCGCGTACGACAGCTTCTCCTCATCCTCGTTCTGGCAGAAGAGGATGCCGACTGGATTGGAGCAGTCGGCGACGCTGGTGGGCTTCTGCGCTCTGGTTGGCATCCTCTTCACGCTGGCGACCCGCGCGAGCGGTGGTCTGTCACCCGAGCGGCGACGTCTTCTGCCCGGGCTGCTCGCTCACACGCTGGTGCCGATCGTCGTCGGATACATCACCGCCCACTACGCGACGTACCTTCTCGAGAAGGGACAGTCGGCGTTCCTCGCGATGCTGGATCCCCTCGGTCGCGGCTGGCAGCCGTTGGGCGATCCTGCGACGGCGTACTTCCTGTCCGAGCACGTCGACCTGCTCGCGTTCCTCAAGGTGGGCGCTGTCGTGACCGGCCACGTGCTTGCGGTGATCGCGGCTCACGATCGGGCGATCGCGCTTCTTCCCAAGGCGCATCGCCTCTCCGGACAGCTTGCTCTGCTCGTGTTGATGGTCGCCTACACGTTCACCGGCTTGTTCCTGCTCTTCTCCGCTTGACCTGTCGCCCCCCAGTCGTAGCGTGGCGTCATGGCGACGATCTACTTCACTGCGACAACGCTCGACGGCTTCCTCGCAACCCCTGACAACTCACTCTCGTGGCTGTTCGAGGTCCCGGGTGCGGATGATGCTGAGAGCTCGATCCCGGACTTCATGGAGACGGTGGGCCCGATGGCGATGGGCTCCACGACGTACGAATGGGTCGTCGACCACGAGTCGCTGCTCGACAACCCCGGCCGATGGACTGAGTGGTACGGCGACAAGCCCACCTGGGTGTTCACCCACCGCGATCTCCCCGTCGTCGAAGGCGCCAACATCCAGTTCACCCAGGCACCCGTCGCCGACGTGCACGCCGAGATGGTTGCTGTCGCGGGGGACAAGGACATCTGGCTGATGGGTGGGGGCGATCTGGTGGGCCAGTTCGCCGACGAAGGCCTGCTCGACAAGATCGTCGCGACCGTCGCTCCGGTGACGCTTGGAGCTGGGGCGCCGCTGTTGCCGCGAGACATCCGGTCCGATCGACTGACGCTCGAGAGCGTGAAGCAGAGCGGTCAGTTCGCAGAGTTGATCTACGCCGTTGGCGAACTACCCGCTACCTGATTGCGCGCCATTGATTAGCACTCGTATGATGAGAGTGCTAGATACACAGGTCAGATCGATGAGGCTGTGCACCGAGGCGAGAAGGGTTCGCCAAACGTCGCTGTCGTCCGTCGCGGGCATCGCCTGACCCCCACGTGGACAACCATTCGGAGAAACGTACACATGGCAAAAACCATTGCTTTCAACGAGGAAGCCCGTCGCGGCCTCGAGCGCGGTATGAACCAGCT
>JAKFCR010000160.1:0-10884 GCA_036676545.1 Aeromicrobium sp.
GTGGGTCAGCGCGCCCTTCGCCTGGAGGCCCATCGTGTCGTCGAAGTACAAGCCATCGCCGATCAGCTGGATCGTACGAGCGAGTGCCTCGTCCCCGAGGTGCTCGCGGAGGACCGTGAACCAACCGTCGCGTAGGTCGGCCAGTGCCTCCGAAGCGCGCTGGTCGTGCTCCTGGGCGATACGTGCAGCGGCGACGAGGGCACGGTCGAAGTCGCTGCCGGTGTGCGCTGACGTGCTCAGGTAGTAGTCGACAGGCCCCTTCTTGGCGGACCGCATCTTGGTCGCGTCAGCTTCGCCCTGTTCGCGGAGTCGGGCGAGCATGCCGACGACGAGCTCGTCCTTGCTGGGGAAGTGATAGAGCAGCCCGCCCTTGGACACGTTGGCGTCGGCGGCCACCGCGTCGAGGGTCGCGGCACGGCTTCCGGCGGTCACCAGAAGAGTCTCGAACGAGTCGAGGACCCGGTCTCGGGTCGATCGCTCAGCGGCTGCCATGCGTCCAGCCTAATGGAGGGGAATATCACTACTGCTCCGTTCGTTCTGTATACCGTCTGGCCGGTACAGTAGATCGGAGCAGACTGAACAGAAGGAGGACAGCATGACGATCACCGATTCGCGCTATGTCGCGGACACGACGCGACGCGCAGGACCACGAGAGTGGATCGCGCTCGCGGTACTGATGCTGCCCGTTCTCCTGACCTCGATCGACAACACCGTGCTGAGCTTCGCGCTGCCACAGGTGAGCTCGGCGCTGCACCCGACGGGTGAGCAGATGCTGTGGCTCGTCGACATCTACCCGCTGATGCTCGCGGGACTACTGGTTCCGATGGGCAGCCTCGGCGACCGCATCGGCCGCCGCCGCCTCCTGCTGATCGGTGCGGTCGGCTTCGGCATCGCGTCGGTGTGCGCGGCGTACAGCCCGACGGCCGAAGCACTCTTCGCTTCGCGCGCCCTCCTCGGTGTCTTCGGCGCAACGCTGATGCCGTCGACACTGTCGCTGATCCGCAACATCTTCGAGAACCGAGAAGATCGCCGGCTCGCCATCGCTGCATGGGCAGCGATGTTCGCCGGTGGCGCGGCCCTCGGCCCGGTTGTCGGCGGTTGGCTGCTCGAGCACTTCTGGTGGGGATCGGTGTTCTTCATCAACGTGCCGATCATCGCGATCTTCCTGGTCGCTGCGGTCGTGCTGCTCCCCGAGTCGCGCGACCCGCGCCCGGGCCGCATCGACGTGCCCAGCATTGGTCTGTCGCTCGCGACAATGCTGCCGATCGTGTTCGCGATCAAGCAGTTCGCCGAGCACGGCATCAGCGACCTGACCATCGTCAGCCTCGCGCTCGGTGTCATCAGTGCGGTCGTGTTCGTACGTCGCCAGCGCCGCATCGCGGATCCGATGATCGACCTCGACCTGTTCTCGGACCGGGTTTTCAGCGGAGCCATCGTTGCGAACCTGTTGAGCCTCATGGGCTACGCCGGCTTCATCTTCTTCGCCGCGCAGTTCCTTCAGCTCGGTATGGGGTTGTCGCCGATGTCCGCCGCCATGGCGCTCTTGCCGGGTCTGCTCGTCACGGTGCTTGGTGGATTCGCTGCCGTACGGCTCGTCCGCTTCGTACCGGCGCGGGTTGTCGTTGCTGCGAGCTTCGTGATGTCGGCGTCCGGGTATGCGATCGCCGCATTCCTCGGCACGCCGTCGACGTGGTCGATCATGATCGCGTTCGCGGTGCTGGGTCTCGGCATCGGTCTGGCGGAGACGTTGACGAACGATCTGATGCTCAGCAGTGTTCCGCCGAACAAGGCCGGCGCGGCCTCAGCCATCTCGGAGACCGCGTACGAGGTTGGCGCGGTGCTCGGCACTGCCGTTCTCGGCAGCGTGCTCACCTCGACGTACCGGTCACACCTGACGGTGCCCGCGGTCGCGCAGTGGGGCGAGAACGATTCGTCGTTCGAGTCGCTGGGCGGCACTGTGCAGTACGCGGAGTACTTCCCGAACGTGGTCGGCGAACGTCTGATGGCGTCGGCGCAGGCAGCGTTCGACCTCGGTGTCCAGCGCACCTCGGCGGTCGCGATCATCATCGCGCTCGCCGCAGCCTGGGTCGCCTGGCGCACGCTCAAGGACGCGTAGAGAAGAAGAACGCCCCCGGATCACCGGGGGCGTTCTTGCTTTGGTCTTTGGCTAGGCCTTCTTCTTGAGGATCAAGCCGAGCACGATCGTGACGACGGTGCCGAGCACGCCTCCACCGACCGCCTGTCCGGCTACGGCCTCGACATTGGTGCCAGCCAGTCCTCCGCCGCCGAGCACGCTGGTCAGTAGTCCGCCCAGCCCACCACCAACGCCACCACCCAGGATGCTGCCGAGTCCACCAGGGCTGGGGGTCTTGGGCTGCTTCTCGGCAGCCTGACCGCCTGCGGCACCTGCAAGAACACTCGCGATGATTCCACCGAGACCGAAGTCCGCCATCAGGTTCTCCTTCTAGATGTCGCCTGTCTGTTCAAGCGAACGGCTTCAACGTAGCGGCGTCGCGAGTCCGAAGGGAAGCATCTCAACGCTCAGGCAGGCGCGGCGAAGAAGCCCTGTGCCTTGGTGCCGGACGAGTCCAGGCTGTCGCCGAGCTTGCCGAGCGCAGCGCCGACATTGCCGAGGATGTCGGCCAGTCCGACGAGGTCGTCGGCGAGTCCGCCCAGGCTCGTCGTCGTGCCGTGAATCGTCTTGGCAGCACCGCTGAGCTGCTTGGCAGGGCCACCCATGAGCGGTACGCCCTTGATGTCGTCCGCGGCGTCAGTCACGAACTTGGCGACGGAAGTGAGGTTCTCGGCGATGGAGCCCAGAGTCTTCGCGCTGCTGCCGAGCTTGGTCGTGGCACCGGACTTCCCGTCGTCACCGACCAGCGCGAGGCCTGCCGCCCGAGCTTGGCCACCAGCCTCGGACAGTCCGCTGGCCAGGGTGCGGATGAGGTCGGGGATTTCCTTGGCGAACTGGGCACTGTTGGCGAGGTCGTCCTTGTTGTCCCAGACAAGGTCGATGACCTCTTGCAGCTTCTTAGAGTCGAAGCCGCCGAGCAGCTTCCCGAGATCCACCATGATGAGCTCCTGAAATTGGGTGCTCGAATCCTATGACAGCGCGGGGAAGAGGCTTTCGAGCTCGCGTTGGACGTGCTGGCGGGCGGGATTCTCCTGGCTGGCGGCCCGCCACAGCGAGCTCACCCGACGAGTTGGCGTGGGGTCGACGACCGGTACGGCGCGCACCCGGTGGGAGAGAACCTCGCGGCCCAGACGCGGTACGAGCGCGACGGCCACACCGTGCTCGACCATCGCGGCGTGCGTGGAGTAGGACCCGTCGAAATACCGCATGTCAGGTCGGACCCCGTGCATCGCGAACATGTGCACGAGCCAGTCGTGGCAGATCGTCCCGGCCGGGGTCGTGACCCATCGTTCGTCCACCAGGTCGAGAGGAGTGACGGAGTCCTGCATGCTCAGCCGGTGGTCCCACGGGAGCAGCACGTCTGCGCGGTCGACGTGGACTGCGTGCTGCTCGAGCATGGTCGGAACGACGAGCGGCATCGTGCTCCAGTCGTGCACGATCGCAAAGTCGGTCCCGCCCCGCTCGACCATCGTCACGGCCTCACGCGGATCAACCTCGACCACGACGACATCGAGCTCTGGCGCGGTGGAGCGCAGCCGCGAGAGCAAGGGCGCAAGGATCCCGCGGGATGCGGTGGAGAACGATGCGATGCGGAACGTGCCTCGAAGCTCCTCTGCGCCACCCACGGCGAGGTGCTCCACATGTTCCAGGTCGGCGAGCAGGACCGAGCCGCGCTCGGCAAGCATGCGCCCTCGTTCGGTGAGGATGACGCTGCGGCCAACACGCTCGAGCATGGGCGAGCGACTCTGCCGTTCGAGCTTCTTGATCTGTTGGGACACGGCTGAAGGGGTGAAGTCGAGTGCGGCCGCGGCGGCAACGATGGTGCCGTGGTCCCGTACGGCGATCAGTGAACGCAACGCTCCGAGATCAATCATGAAGCAACCGTACGCTGTTTCGTACAGAAACCGTTGCTGGTGCTTCATGGTTACGCGGGAGAGACTTAACCAATGCCGTTCAAGCACAGCGCCCTCGCCGTCCTGGTGATGATCATCTGGGGCGCGAACTTCGTCGTCATCGACGAAGGCTTGGACGATGTCCCGCCGTTGCTGTTCCTGTCGTTCCGGTTCGTGTTGGTGGCGCTGCCTCTGGTGTTCTTCATCCCACGGCCGAAGGCCGGATGGCAGGCCGTCGTCGCAGTGGGAACGTTCATGAGCCTCGGGCAGTTCGGTCTGCTCTACATCGCACTCGACCTCGGTATGCCAGCCGGACTCGCGTCGCTGATCCTCCAAGCGCACGTCATCATGACGATCGTCATTGCGGCGATTGTGCTGAAGGAGTCACCCTCACGCCGTCGGGTGATTGGCGCCTCGATCGGGACGGTCGGTCTGCTGGTCGTTGTCGTCGCACATGGGGCAACTGCACCCGTGATCCCGGTGCTGGTGATGCTCGGCGCCGCACTGTCGTGGGCCACCGGCAATGTCGTGGCGCGCAGTGCAGGCGTGGCCTCGGGTCTCTCGTTGGTGGTGTGGTCCGCGTTGGTGGTCCCGCTGCCAGCGCTGCTGATGTCGCTCGTCGTGGATGGGCCTGACGAGGTGGGCCGGGCTGTGACGCACTTGTCTGGCGTGGCGATTGCCAGCACGGCGTACACCGCGATTGGAGCGTCGATCATCGGATACGGCATCTGGAACTCGTTGCTCGCTCGGCACCCGGCGAGTGCCGTGGTCCCGTTCGTCCTGCTCGTTCCGGTCGTCGGAATCCTGACGGCCTGGCTCGTTCAGGACGAGGTCCCGACAACGCTTGAACTGGTGGGCGGTGCCGTGATGCTGCTCGGCGTTGCGACGGCGACGATCACTCGCACGTCCCGGGCTACGAGAGAAGAGCCGCCCGAGCCATCCGCGCCAGTCGAGCTCGCATCGCCGGTGCGCTGATACGCGCGCTGTGCGGGGTGGAGTTGAGCATCCCGAACGTCGCTTGCACGCACGCTCGAGCCTCGTGCGGACCGAGGTCGCCGCGCAGCGAACGTACGGTCTCGACCCACACGTCGATGTAGGCGAGCTGCAAGGAACGCACCTCTTTGCGGCCGGCGCTCTCGAGGTTGCCCCATTCGCGCTCCTGGATGACGATCAGCGCTGGGTTGCTCAGTGCGAAGTCGATGTGCCAGCCGATCAAGCTCTCGAGCGCCTCGCCGGGCGTGGTTGCGGCATCCCTGCGTGCCAGACCTTCGGCGAGCAGGCGCTCACTGATCGCCGTGAGCGATTGCGTCAAAATGTCGTTCTTGCTGGCGAAGTGCTTGTAGAGTGCGGGACCAGAGATGCCGCACGCATTTCCGATGTCATGCACTGACACTCCATGGAAGCCTCGCTCGGCGAAGAGCTTGGCTGAGATGTCGAGGATCTGCTGCTGGCGGGGCACTCTCACAAGAGCAGAGTAGCCGATTCTGGTTAACGACTGTTAACCTTTTGCCATGCGTGAACTGGTTGACGATCTGCGTGCCCGCTTGGCCGCTGTCCGTCTCGGAGGCAATGAGAAGTCGCGTCAACGACACGTTGACCGCGGCAAGTTGCTGCCCCGGGACCGAATCGATCATCTTCTTGACCCGGGCTCGCCGTTCCTGGAGATCGGTGCCCTCGCGGCGTACGACATGTACGGAGGCGAGGTTCCGAGCGCCGGCGTCATTGCCGGCATCGGTCGAGTTAGCGGGCGTGAATGCGTCATCGTCGCGAACGATGCGACGGTCAAGGGGGGCACCTACTACCCGATGACGGTCAAGAAGCATCTGCGCGCCCAGACGATCGCCGCAGAGAACCACCTGCCGTGCGTCTACCTCGTCGACTCCGGCGGCGCCTTCCTCCCGATGCAGGATGAGGTCTTCCCTGATCGTGAGCACTTCGGCCGCATCTTCTTCAACCAGGCGCAGATGTCGGCAAAGCAGATCCCGCAGATCGCTGCGGTCATGGGATCGTGCACGGCTGGCGGAGCGTACGTGCCGGCCATGAGCGACGAGACGGTCATCGTGAAGGACCAGGGCACGATCTTCCTGGCCGGTCCCCCGCTGGTGAAGGCCGCGACCGGTGAGGTCGTGACGGCCGAGGATCTCGGTGGTGGCGACGTGCATGCCCGTACGTCTGGTGTCGTCGATCATCTGGCCGCCGACGACGAGCATGCGCTGCAGATCGTGCGCTCGATCGTTGGAACACTGGAGCGCCCGACGAGCCTGCCACCACCGCACGAGTCGGTCGAACCGCGCGAGGATCCAGAGACGCTCTACGACGTCGTGCCCACGGATGGCCGGACTCCGTATGACGTACGCGAGGTCATTCGGCGGATCGTTGACGACTCACGGCTCCACGAGTTCAGGCCGCTGTACGGGGAGACGCTGGTTTGCGGCTTTGCCCGGATCTGCGGCTATCCGGTGGCGATCGTCGCAAACAACGGGATCCTGTTCAGCGAGTCCTCGCTCAAGGGCGCGCATTTCGTCGAGCTCGCCAACCAGCGCGGCATCCCGCTGGTGTTCCTGCAGAACATCACTGGCTTCATGGTCGGCCAGGAGTACGAGAACCGCGGTATCGCCAAGGATGGCGCCAAGCTCGTGACTGCCGTCGCGTCGTCCGTCGTACCGAAGTTCACGGTCGTGATCGGTGGCTCGTACGGTGCCGGCAACTACGGCATGTGCGGTCGCGCGTACGACCCGCGATTCCTGTGGATGTGGCCCAACGCCAAGATCTCGGTGATGGGTGGCGAGCAGGCGTCGGCCGTACTGGCGACCGTCAAGCGCGATGGCATGGAGGCCCGCGGCGAGGAATGGTCAGCCGACGACGAAGCCGACTTCCGCGCACCGATCCGCGAACAGTTCGATGCGCAGGGCTCGCCCTACTACTCGAGTGCCCGGCTGTGGGACGACGGCATCATCGACCCGGTCGACACGCGCCGGGTCCTGGCCATGGGCCTGCAGGTCGCCACGGCCGTACCGACTCCCGAACCGCGCTTCGGCGTCTTCCGCATGTGAGGCCGACCATGAGCTTTTCGAGTGTTCTGATTGCCAACCGGGGCGAGATCGCCCGCCGGGTCATCCTCGCCTGCCGCGAAGCGGGTCTTCGCAGCATCGCTGTCTACTCCGACGCGGATGCCGATGCGCCGTACGTACGCCTGGCGGACGATGCCGTGCACCTCGGGCCGACGGCGGCCAACGAGTCATACCTCAACATCGACAGGCTGCTTGCTGCGGCGAAGGAGTCTGGCGCCGAGGCTATCCACCCGGGCTACGGGTTCCTGTCGGAACGTGCCGAGTTCGCCCGCGCAGTCGTGGGTGCCGGCCTCGTGTTCATCGGCCCGACGGCCGAGGTCATGGATGCGATGGGCCGCAAGGACAAGGCGCGCGCGATCGCCGAGAAGGCCGGCGTACCGGTCACGCCGCAGTTCGATCCATCCAACGTGCCGACGGACGCGTACCCCGTTCTGGTCAAGGCGGCAGCCGGTGGCGGCGGCAAGGGGATGCGAATTGTCGAGGACGCCAAGGACTACGCGTCGGCGTTCGAGGCCGCGCAGCGTGAGGCAGCTTCCGCGTTCGGCGACGACACGATGCTGGTCGAGAAGTACATCGAGTCCGGCCGACACGTCGAGGTGCAGGTCTTCGGCGACAACGCCGGCAATGTCGTGCACTTGTTTGAACGCGACTGCTCGGCGCAGCGTCGTCATCAGAAGGTCGTCGAAGAGGCGCCCGCATTCGGTCTCAGCGATGAGCTGCGCTCAACGCTCCATGAGTCATCTGTCGCCTTGTGCAAGGAAGTCGGCTACACCGGCGCCGGCACAGTCGAGTTCCTCGTCGCCGGCGGTGAGGCGTACTTCCTGGAGATGAACACCAGGCTGCAGGTCGAACACTGTGTCACCGAGGAGATCACCGGGCTCGACCTGGTGCAGTGGCAGTTTGCGGTCGCGGCGGGCCAGGACTTGCCGCTCAGCCAGGACGAGATCACGTCGACCGGGCACGCCATCGAGGTGCGCGTCTATGCCGAGGATCCATACGCCGGCTTCCTGCCCCAGGCCGGTCATGTCCTCGACGCGGCTTGGCCCGATGCTGCTCGAGTCGAGACTGACCTGGAACGCGGCCACGACGTTTCGACCGCGTATGACCCGATGCTCGGCAAGGTGATCGTTTCGGGTGCAGACCGCTCCGATGCGATCTCCCACATGGTTGCGGCGCTGGATGACACGGCACTGTTCGGCATCACGACCAACACAGGCTTCCTGCGTCGGCTCGTTGCAAGCGACGAGTTCGCGGCCGGCGAAGTGCACACCGGTTGGCTCGACAGCGACGCCTCGGCACAGTTGCTCGTACGTCCGACCGTGCCCGAGGACGCGGCGACCGCAGCCGCCAAGCTTTGGGCGCGCTACAAGACCCTCGCTGGCGAGACTCCGCTGTCGGTCAACGACGGCTGGCGCTCTGGCGGCGCACCGGCACCGACCTTGGTTGAGCTGGACGACGAGGACGACCGCCGCTGGTCGTACGCCTTCCAGGCCGATGAGTACGCAGAAGCCGACGCGCTCGCCATCATCGAAGCCGACCGCGTATTGATTTCGTGGCACGGTGCAGTCTGGGCCTTTGAGCCCCCGGACCCGATGCGCGGAGGTCACCAACGCGGCGCGTCAACCGAAGCCGATGTCGTGTCGCCGATGCCCGGAACCGTGCTGCGGATCGACGTCGCTGAAGGTGACGCGGTCGCGCTGGGCGATCGACTCGGCGTGGTCGAGGCCATGAAGATGGAGCTCGCCCTGGTGGCGCCGTACGACGGTGTCGTCGCCCACGTCGGTGCGGTGGTCGGCGACCAGGTGCCGATCAAGCATCTGCTGTTCACGGTGGATCCGGCGTGATTGTCCGCGACCCAGCTCTTCCGAAACAGGTCACGATCTACGAGGTCGGGCCGCGTGACGGTCTGCAGAACGAGTCCGTGATCGTGCCGCTCGAGGTGAAGGCTGAGTTCATCGACCGGCTGGTGGCGGCCGGACTTCCGATCGTCGAGGCGACCAGCTTCGTCCATCCGAAATGGGTGCCGCAGCTCGCCGACGCTGCTGACCTCGTCGCACGCCTGGCACTCGATGGTCCCGTGCCGCTACCGGTGTTGGTGCCCAATGAACGCGGTCTCGATCGTGCCCTGGAAGCAGGCTGCACCCACATTGCGATCTTCGGCAGCGCGACGGAGACCTTCGCGCAGAAGAACCTCAACTCCACGCTTGACGACCAGTTTGCGATGTTCGAGCCCGTTGTCGCCCGTGCCCGTGAGGCCGGTCTCGACGTACGCGCGTACGTCTCGATGTGCTTCGGCGATCCGTGGGAAGGCGACGTGCCGATCGACCAGGTCGTCACCGCGGGCAGGCGCCTGCTGGACCTCGGTGCATCACAGCTCTCGCTCGGCGACACGATTGGGGTTGGCACGGCGGCCCAGGTCGGAGCCTTGATCGACGCGTTCGCAGAATCGGGTGTCGGGGTCGACAGCCTCGCGATGCACTTTCACGACACCTACGGGCAGGCACTCGCGAACGCGTATGCGGCGCTTCGTCACGGCATCACCACCTTTGACGCCTCGGCCGGTGGGCTCGGCGGTTGTCCGTACGCCGAAAGCGCGACCGGCAACCTCGCCACTGAAGATCTCGTCTGGATGCTCAACGGGCTCGGCATCGAGCACGGAGTTGACCTGGACTCGCTCGTGGCGACCAGCGTGTGGATGGGTCAGCAGCTCGGCAAGGAGCCAGCCAGCGCCGTCGTACGCGCCCTAGGCTGACTGCTCCCCCAACGGCGATGCCCTTTCTGTTGGGGGGACCCCCATTAGCCGAGCGGTCACCCGGGACGAGAGCAACGCGTATTGCTTGTCCAGGCGCGTGGCGCCGGTCGGGCGGACGACCTCCATGGCTCCGACGACGTGCTCACGTGGGCCGAACTGCTCGAGCGTGATGTCGACCTGCTCGCCATCTGGGAACCTGTTCCACCAGTGGAAGTCGACGCGCTGGCCGTCGACGATGACCTCACCCATGACGAGCGACCCGCCGAAGAAGTCGTGAAGCACGAGCGCGGTCGTCGCGCACTGGCCGCGGGACGGATTGTCGGGCGTCCAGTCAGCAACATCCTCGGGCGCGCAGGTGTCAGGTCCCCAGGACTCGCGCAGTGCGAGGATCACAGCTTCGAGCGTCATGCCGACGACGGTATGCGTCAGCACCGACAACTAGATGCGGCGTTCCTTGAGCTCGTCTGCGGCGTACGCGCCGATCTGCCACGTCGCATACGCATCGCTGGATCCGCCGACGGCACCGCCAAGGAACGGCACGCGTCGGCCGATCAAGGTCACCACTCGACGTCCGGCCGTACGCGCCACCAGCTCAGCCGTCACCTCGCGCGAGAGGGTGTGGTCGAGCTCGGGATCGTGCACGGGAGATGTCGCGAGCGCCATGGGGGACGACGGAAGTCGCTTGTGTTTGAGCAAGTCGCGGACCGAGTCCTCGCCGAGCATGCAGGCGAGGATCGCGTTGCGTACGCGCGGGTCCTCGAGGTCATAGCCGCGCAGGTGAGCGATCCCGGCGACGAGGTGACACTGCACCAGCGTCACGCCGACGACGTTGGCCGGCATCGCGATGGCCATCGCCGCGAATCCGCCGAGGTTGGTCACGAAGCCCTGCACGCCAGCCAGGCCGGAGTGAAGGCGGATGAGTCCACGTACGGCCAGCTCGACGTCGCCGTTGTGGTCGACGAGCTTGGTGTCGGCAGTTGCCGCCGCCGAACGGAGCGGTCCGATGCCGTCGATGGCCTGGTCGAGGACCGTGCG
>JAKFCR010000161.1:0-2798 GCA_036676545.1 Aeromicrobium sp.
TTCGCAGCGGTCGCCTTGGTTGCCTGCGTCGTGATGGGGCTGTGGCAGCTTGGCATCTATGACTCGCGCCAGGAGCACGAGCGCGCTGAGTCGCAGACCGTACCCCGCGTTGCGCTCGATGGTCTGTGGGGAGCCGACGATCCGTTCGAGGGCCGGCTAAACCAGCGCCCCGTCACGATCGAGGGCGAGTTCGCACCGGCCGACGAGCAGATATGGGTCGCGGGCAAGGTGCAGGACGGTCGCACCGGCGTATGGCTGCTGTCGCCTGTGATCGTCGGCGATGCCGCGATCGCGGTCGTAAGAGGATGGGCGCCGGCCGTGGCCGAATTCCCACCTGTCCCCTCTGGCGAGGTGACGATCGAGGCGGTCCTGCAGGCCGGCGAAGGCGGCGGCGCACCGTTCGATCCGACGACGCGGGAGATTGGAGCGGTGCGCATACCGGCGCTGACGAACGAGCTCCCGTACGACCTCTACTCAGGCTTCGCGATCAGCACGACGGCCGATGTCGCTGGTGGCCTTGCCCTGGCCGATCCGCCCGCCAAGGACGTGCCGTGGACGACAGGTCTTCGCAATCTCGCGTACGCACTGCAGTGGTGGGTGTTCGGCGCGTTCGCCCTGTTCATGTGGTGGCGGATGACGACCGAGAGCGTGGCCGCTGCGAAGCCGAAGGTAGCCTGACGCCGTGAAGAATCCGAGCGGTCCCCTCCGGGCCTACCAAGTCATCGCCACTGTCGTGGGCATAAATCTGATCTTCGTCTTCACGGCTGCGTTCGCTCAGCGAGCCACCGACGACACGTCGTGGTGGAACCGCAACGACAGCCTGATCTTCACGATCGACCAGATCCACGGACTGCTCTTCATGGCACTTTTGGTGCTGATCGCGGTGCTGGCCACGCGCAACGGTTGGAAGCCGGGGTTCACGATCTCAACCATGTTGCTGGCGACAATCCCGTTCGTGAGCTTCTGGGCCGAGCGCCGAACGACCCACAAGGTACGCAGCGCACAGACCGCCGCGGCCTGAGGCTAGCGTTCCGAGGTCACCTCACCAGGTTTCGACCTTCCTGGCGCCTTCGGCGTGCACGCTCTACCTCCCTGAACGCGCCCCCTACTCGCAGAGCTCGTGGGGGGACCCCCAAGGCCGCAGGCGGCCTTCGGTTCAGTGACCGTTGAAGGTGGCGTTGCCGGGGCCGTCCTTGAGGAACGACTCCATACCGCCCTGCAGGTCCTCGGTGTTGAACAGCTCGGAGGCAATGGCAGTCGTGTGAGCGTTGGCCTCGGGTACGCCGCCGGCCTCGAAGTGTCGAAGGATGCCCTTCGCGGCGCCGAATGCCTTGGTCGGACCGATCGCGATCGACGTGACCAGCTCCATCACGGCGTCCTCGAAGCCATCGACCGGGAGCACCCGGTTGATCGCGTTCCACCGCTCGAGGGTCGCCGCGTCGTACAGAGCCCCGGTGAACACGAACTCCTTGGCACGGCCTACGCCCGCGCGGGAAGCCAGTCGCTGGGTCCCGCCCATGGTCGGCGTGAGACCGATGACGCGCTCGACCAACCCGAACTTCGCCTTCTCGGAGGCGACGATGATGTCGCACGCGAGTGCCACCTCGAACGCCCAGGTCAGGGTGAGGGCGTGCGCAGCGAAGAACGTCGGGATCGGCAGAGCCGCGATGCGGTCGGGCAGCTCGATCATCCGGTCGTAGAGCGCCTTGGTGTCGGCGAGGGTCTTCTGGTCGTGGAACTGCGACACGTCGACACCACCGGACACGATCTTGCCCTCGGCGCGGATGAGCAGAGCGCGTGGCAGGGACGCCTCGACCTCGTCGAGGGCGCGGTCGAAGTCGGCATGCATCTCGATCGAATAGAGGTTGACGGGAGGTGCGCTGAACGTCAGGACCGCGATGTCATCGCCGACTCTCTCGACGGTGACCGCCATCAGTTGGCGGCGGGGTCGTAGGAGCCACCCTTGTCGGCGACCGCGTTGCGGAACGCGATGACGATGGCGGCTGCGATGGCAAGCAAGAAGACCTTTTTTAACATGTCCCCCACCGTATCTGCCTCGCTTTGACTGCCATGAAACGATGGTGGGGATCACCACCCGAGAGGAACACCCCCTGTGGCATCGAAGCTGATGGCAACATTCAAGACCAACCACGGCGACATCGTCGTTGAGCTCTTCCCCAACCACGCTCCCAAGACCGTCGAGAACTTCGTCGGACTTGCCGAGGGCACCAAGGAATGGATCGACCCCGAGACCGGCCAGGTATCCACCAAGCCGCTGTACGACAACCTGGTTTTCCACCGCATCATCCCCGACTTCATGCTGCAGGGCGGCGACCCGCTCGGCTCCGGCATGGGTGGCCCGGGCTACCAGTTCGAGGACGAGTTCCACCCTGACCTGCAGTTCGATCGGCCCTACCTCCTGGCCATGGCGAATGCCGGTCCCGGAACCAACGGCTCGCAGTTCTTCATCACTGTGATCCCGACGGCGTGGCTCAACCGCAAGCACACCATCTTCGGCGAAGTTGCCGACGATGCGAGCAGGGCTGTGGTGGACGCGATCGCCGTTGTCGAGCGCGACCGCTTCGACCGTCCGGTCGAGCCCGTCACGCTCGAGAAGGTTGAGATCGCGCGCACTGAGGGATGAACCTCCCCGCGCAGGACTATCGCTGCTATCGCCACCCTGATCGCGAGGCCTACATCTCGTGTCAGCGGTGCGAGCGGATGATCTGTCCTGACTGCATGCGCGATGCGTCGGTGGGATTCCACTGTCCTGAATGTGTGGCGGAGGGCGCGAAGAC